>NZ_JBMLRC010000238.1:0-3458 GCF_049241225.1 Emticicia sp. | reverse complement strand
AAAAAAACAGCAACCACAAATGTAGTTGCTGTTTCTGATAAATAAAACCTCAGTTTTAGCCGAGATTTTTACTCAAAAAATACCTTTTGCTCGAAAATAATTTCTTGCGGTCCACTCAAAAGACAAGGTTTTACTCAATTTATAACTAAGAACATTAATTATGCATAACAATAAATTTATCACTTTTCATCTTGCGGCCATTGACCGAAAGTTGGAAAAAGTACGTACCCTCCATCCAGGTAGCGGTGCTTACTTTGATTTTATTTTCGTTGCTTTCTAAGCCATATGAAGCCACAACTGTGCCAGACACATTGAAGAACAATAATTTGGCCGAAGGCAAACTTTCAGGCAAATTATAATCGAGCGTCAGATGGTCATCGGCTGGATTTGGATACAAAGCAGTGATTGTCACTTTACTGAAATCATCATCAGGTAAGATTGTTGCACTTTCGCACTTACAAACTTTATCCTTGAAAACACCTTCTTTTGGTGCAATGATTTCGGTTAATGTTAGTTCACGCTTCATGCTTAGCGTTTTGGTTTTGCGGTCGCGTGCTGCTACAAAATATGTACCTGGTTGAGTAGGTGTAAAGTACGTACCGGTAGCAATCGGCTTAGTAGCATTTTCATCATCGAACCAAACTACATCAGTTCCTTTGGCATTACTTACTACACTAAACGACGGAATTTCGTTGCCTGATGAAAAAGTTTCAATCTGATTGAGCACTACAGGGGCTTGTACTCCTTGTATATTACAGTTAGGAGCATTCACAATCTTACTATTGCTACATTTTCCTGAAATATCAGTGGCAACCATAGTGACATTTGGCATAAACGCCGGAATGTTTTCGATGGTATAATACCCATCTCCATGAGCAACGACATATCCTGCACTCGATTGTAAAGGCAAACGGTTGAGTCGTTTCAGATAGTCAACCGCCGTTGGCATACCAATATTTGTTGTTGCCAAGTAAGCTTGCTGAACGATACTCCAATCATCATCGAGTAATTTTACTCTTATGTTATAGCTATCAATCTTTTTATTACAATAGATTGAATCTACCACAATTTTAGGGCCCGAACATCCTTCAATGAGTATGGGGCAACAACTACTTACATTACACGAACCTACAAGTTTAGAGAAAGTATATTCTCCACCTTTTAATACACTGAGCGAGCTATCCTTATTGATAACTGCGATGTCGGCAGGTGTATTCCTAGTAATTTCTTCGTAAATGCCCGTTGATACATTTTTATAGTACCATTTTACACCACTGTATTTTTGTAATGTAACTTTATAATTTTCTCCTTTTTTGAGCGAAATAGGAACACTGACACAGCTTACACCATAATCATCCCCCCCATCGGTAGCAGTACGAGCCTTTATGTCTCGTTCTTTGCCATTCTGACGCCAAATATACGACGTTAGGTATGATAAACCTTGCAACACAATTTTGGCTTTAATAACCAATCTGATGGTTTCGCCTCCATTTACATTTCCTAAAGCCCACAGACCACTAGTTGATTCAAAAACACCTTTATCAGCATAAAAATAAACAACTTTTAGGCTACTACTGATGAGGGTCTGGATCTCTACCCCTGTGGCCGCTTTATTTCCCTTATTCGAAATAATGGTGGTAAAAGTTACTGTTTCGTTAATTGTTGGATTATGATTATCAACAGCTTGTATAAGTTCTAGGCGGCTTTCATCAACCAAATCGGCAAAATTAACGTGTTCTAAAACGATAGTTTGGTCGGCAAAACAAGTTTCCGAATTATACACCCTCACAGTATAAGAAGTAAAATTAGCAGGATTTGGTAGTCCTCTGATAACAACCTCTTTTTTGGTTGGGTCTAAAACGGTAGCCTTTGCATAAGTCATTTCGGCTGTTCCTTTTTCAGAAACAGAATAACGACGGGCATTCTGAATGTTTGATAAAATTAGCTGAGCGTCGTTGGTGTTTGGTTGTGTTACGTCTATACTTCTAAGTGTAAATATAGGTGGTAAACAATCGGCTTTAGCTGATTTTACGTTTGGTTCTTTCAATCGTGCATTTGTACTATATGCTGTCGAATTTGTAAAGACCAAACCAGCACATAATAGTACCATTACGAAGATATTACCAAAGAGTTGCTTTAGTAAACCTTGATTTTTTTTCATAACGAGTATAAACTCAATAGCATTTATAAAAACTCAATAGCTGAATTTTCTTGGTAGAAAACAGACACTTTCAAACAATGTATTTCGACATTATTAAAAATTTAAAATGGGGACATCAGGAATGGTCGTAAATGATACCGCAAGATAAGAATTTTTTCTGAAAAAGTGATTAAACGCGTACATTTTTTTCATAAAAACACTTTTTTAGAGAGCGAAACTCTCATTTTTTGGTTAAAACATTAATAAGTAGTATTTGATTGGAATAATAGGCCTGTTTCTGAGCAGTTTCTTGGATAACTAACTTATAGTCAGATTGTCTATAAATATTTCCTAGGCTTGGTATTCACCTTTTTACTTGTTGCTGTTGTCTGATATTATGACTCCGATTCTGATGATAGGTAACAAAAAGAAGGTCTTTTTTTACCGATACCCATGGGTGTAGTTTTCTTGTTATTTTTTATTTCACAAAATCCATAAAAAGACCTATTTGAAAGTATCAAATTTCAATAGTTTTTTTTAAAAAATTCCAAATTTACTTTTAACCTAATCCCAGCCCACATTTAGAAAGTGAGCTGGGAAAGGTTGTTTTTGTAGCGTATTTAGCTTTGAAATTTTGGGCTAAGCCATCGACGCGTATTTGATTACTTCGTTTTGGTAATAGTTGCAGGTTCGCAATATCCACCAGGACATCCACAATCTGTTTTTGTAAGATTAACTGGACGATCGACAGTACAACCGAACGAGTTTCTGATTCTCACAGTATAATCTTGTGTTGCTACTGTTGGGTTAGATAAATTACTTGCAAATACACCGCCTGAATAAGGTTTAGTCATAATTGGCAATGATGTTCCGGTTATAGACGAACCTGTATTATAATGAATTACCTCATCTGAGTTACGGTATCTTGTTAAGATCAATTTAGCATTGTTTTGAGAAACAGTACCAATACATAGTGAATTAACTGCGAGTACCGTTGCCACAGGTTTAGGGTCGATTGTTACAGGAACACCTGACATACCAGACTCACAACCTGTACCTGGAATTGACTGCGAAACATAGAAGTATGTCAGACCAGCTGTTGCGGTATTTGGTGTTGGAGCAGTTGTTGAAGTTGCACCACCGTTATACCAAATAATAGTGTTTCCATTTTCACCTGTTGCAGTAAGAGCCGTTGCAGTTGCATCCTGACAGTATTTAACACTTGCTACTACCGGAGCTGTTGGCGTGCGGTTTACTATCACAATTGCATCGTCACGGTTCGATTCACAACCTGTTACATTATCTTTTTGGCTAACAT
>NZ_JBMLRC010000237.1:33785-39824 GCF_049241225.1 Emticicia sp. | reverse complement strand
TGGAAGAAGAGTACGAAGAAGAGGAGGGCGAAGAAAGTGCTGAAGAAGAATCGGAGGAATCATCTGATGAAGAGGGAGGAGAGGAAGAGGAGGAAGCATAAGGTTAAAAGTCACAGGTTGTAAAACTTGTGACTTTTTTTATTCTCTAAGGCCAAGATATTATTTCTGTAAATTCTTCAAATAATTATATGTAGTAAAAAGATATTTTTTGAAATAATAGGTTTAAATTTGAGTGTAAATACTCACTAAAGTTTTAAATAATCAAAATATAGGTTTAAAATTGGGTACTTATGCACAAAAAAAATATTTGATTTTGTGAAAATAGGCTAAACCATGACTTTCTATAAACTTCAAAACCAAACAAATCAAACAAAAAGTTGTACTTTATAAAGAATTTAGAATATTCCACTAAAATTTTTGCCTTTTAAAGAATATTATATTGTTTTCGTATTATATATTTGTATCATATTCTTTGAATGATAACCGCAATACATTAAAAAATTACAACAATGGCAAACGTTCCAGTAGCAAAATTAGAGTACATTTGGCTTGATGGTTACAAACCAACGCAAAGCCTTCGCAGCAAAACCAAAATTGAAAAAAACTTCAGTGGTAAATTAGAAGATTGCGATATGTGGTCTTTTGATGGTTCTTCAACGCAACAAGCTCCAGGTGGTTCATCTGACTGTTTGTTAAAGCCAGTATTCATTTGCCCAGACCCAACTCGTCTTGGTGCAGGTTTCTTGGTAATGTGTGAAGTTTTAAACGCTGATGGAACTCCACATGAGTCTAATGGACGTGCTACTATTGATGATGAAGATAATGATTTCTGGTTCGGTTTCGAGCAAGAATATTTCTTGTGGAACCCAGAAACTAACAAACCACTTGGTTTCCCAGCAACAGGTTATCCAGCTCCGCAAGGACAATATTATTGTTCAGTAGGTGCAGCTAACGCATTCGGCCGTGACATGGTAGAGGAGCATCTTGAAGTTTGTTTACAAGCTGGCTTGAATATCGAAGGTATCAATGCTGAGGTTGCTGCTGGTCAGTGGGAATTCCAAGGATTTGCAAAAGGTGCAAAACAAGCAGGTGATGAAATGTGGGTTGCACGTTATTTGTTGGAAAAAATTGGTGAAAAATATGGTGTATCAATCAACTGGCACTGTAAGCCATTGGGCGATACTGACTGGAATGGCTCGGGTATGCACGCAAACTTCTCAAACACTTTGTTGAGAACTTCTGGTAAAAAAGAAGATTACGATGCAGTTTGCCAAGCATTTGCTCCAGTAGTGAAAGAACACATCGCAGTTTACGGTGCTGATAACCACTTACGTTTAACAGGTAAACACGAAACACAATCAATTGATAAATTCTCTTATGGTGTTTCTGACCGTGGTGCTTCAATCCGTATTCCGATTGCGGCTGTTCAAAAAGGATGGAAAGGCTGGTTGGAAGACCGTCGTCCAAACTCTGCTGCTGACCCGTATAAAGTTGCAGCTCGTATCATTAAGACTGTTAAGTCAGCTAACGTACCAGCTTAATAATAAAGACTTTTTTTCGAATAATATTTTGTTCACAAAGCCCCATGACTCTGTCGTGGGGTTTTTGTATTTCTGGCCATGTGATACGAACTTCCGAGTTAGCATATACAAAAAAACGACGGCAGCGTTCTGAACGCTGCCGTCGTTAAACTCTAAAAAAGTATGTAATTACTTCACAGCCTCAATCCACTTCCGAGCATTTACAAATGCCTCTAACCACGGTGTTACTTCATCTTCTTTGCGTTCTGGATAATTTGCCCAGTTCCAAGGGAATGTCGAACGTTCAATGTGCGGCATCATCACTAAATGACGACCAGTTTTATCACACATCATAGCTGTATTATAATCTGAACCATTCGGATTGGCTGGATATTCGGCATAACCGTATTTTGCAACAATATTGTATTGATCTTCTGAATAAGGAAGATTAAATTTCCCTTCACCGTGCGACACCCAAACTCCCAAAGTAGCACCTTCCAACGTTGAAAGCATCACCGAGTTATTTTTCTGCACTTTTACCGATGTAAAAATACTTTCGTGTTTGTGCGATTGATTGTGGTGAAGTTTGCCATGAATTTCGTGTTCTGGATTTATTAATTCCAACTCCATCAATAACTGGCAACCATTACAAATACCAACCGAAAGCGTGTCTTCACGTTTGAAGAAATTCTTAATGGCAGTATTGGCTTTTTCATTGTATAAAAATGCACCAGCCCAGCCTTTTGCTGAACCCAGTACGTCTGAATTTGAAAAACCACCAACTGCACCAATAAATTGTATATCTTCGAGGGTTTCACGACCAGAAATTAAATCGGTCATGTGAACGTCTTTTACATCAAAACCAGCCAAAAACATAGCGTTGGCCATTTCTCGCTCTGAATTACTTCCTTTTTCACGAATAATTGCCGCTTTTGGTCTTGGTTTACTCGAATCAATTACTGGTTTCTTTCCATCAAACTGTGTTGGGAAAGTAAATTGCAATGGTTGATTTTTGTAGTTTTTATATCTTTCAACCGAAACTCCATTTTGACTTTGTTTTGAATCGAGTAAGAACGAAGTTTTAAACCATGTATCTCTTAATTCAGAAACACTAAATGTGAAAGAGTCTGCATTGTTTTTTAGTGTAACAGAATCTCCTTCTACAACCGAACCAATTTTTGTGATTTCAATACCATTTTTCTCAAATTCGGCTTCAACTGTTGCATCGGCTTGGAAAATAAGTGCAATATTTTCGTTGAATAAGGTTTTAACTGTATCGTTTTCGTTCAAAGCACTTAAATCGAAATCAGCACCGAGATTTATATCTGCAAAACACATTTCGAGCAAAGTGGTAATTAGGCCACCGCTACCAACATCATGCCCAGCTGTAATTTTATCAGCTTTGATTAAATCTTGGAAAACATTGAAAGCTTTTTTGAAATAGGCTGCATCTTTGATTGTAGGTACTTCACTACCAATTTTGTTCAAAACTTGAGCAAAAGAACTGCCACCGAGTTTAAAAGCATCTTTCGATAAATTCAAATAGTAAATATCCCCGCCATTTCGTTTTAGAACTGGCTCCACCACTTTCGTAATATCTGAGCAATTTCCTCCAGCCGAAATAATCACTGTGCCTGGGGCAATTACCTCATCATTTGGATATTTTTGTTTCATCGAAAGTGAATCTTTTCCCGTTGGGATGTTGATTCCGAGTTCAATAGCAAAATCTGAACAGCCTTTTACGGCTTCATAAAGTCGAGCATCTTCACCTTCATTCTTACACGCCCACATCCAGTTGGCCGAAAGTGATACCGATTTTAATCCATCTTTTAGTGGAGCAAAAACAATATTTGAAAGTGCTTCAGCTACTGCATTTCTCGAACCAGCAACTGGGTCAACTATGGCAGTTAAAGGAGAATGGCCTACTGTGGTTGCGATGCCTTCTTTGCCTTTAAAATCTAAAGCCATCACACCCACGTTGTTCAATGGCAATTGCAAAGGTCCAGCACATTGTTGTTTCGCAACACGGCCACCAACGCAACGGTCAACTTTATTGGTTAACCAATCTTTACATGCAACCGCTTCGAGTTGAAGCACTTGGTTGAGGTAAGCTGGTATATTTTCGGTTGAATAAGTTAAATCCGAGTAATTTCTTTCAACCGTTTTATCATCCATGATAAATTTGGGCGAACTACCAAACATATCTTCAATGGCAAAATCCATTGGTTTTGCACCAGTCGATTTTGATTCAAATGTAAAACGATGGCTTCCTGTAATATCACCTACTTCGTACATGGGCGAACGCTCACGGTCAGCAATACGTTTGAGGATTTCAATATCTTTTTCGCCAATCACAAGTCCCATTCTTTCTTGCGACTCATTGCCAATGATTTCTTTGGCCGAAAGTGTAGGGTCGCCAATTGGCAATTTATCCAAATCAATCAAACCGCCAGTTTCTTCCACCAATTCAGATAAACAATTGAGGTGTCCGCCCGCACCGTGGTCGTGAATCGAAACGATTGGGTTGTGGTCGCTTTCAACCAAACCACGAATGGCGTTGGCTGCACGTTTTTGCATTTCGGGGTTAGAGCGTTGAATCGCATTTAGTTCAATACCTGAGCCAAAAGCACCCGTATCAGCCGAAGAAACTGCTGCTCCACCCATACCGATTCGGTAATTTTCACCACCAAGAATCACTACTTTATCGCCAACACTTGGTTTTTGTTTGATGGCTTGTTCTGCTTTTCCATAACCAATACCACCAGCCATCATAATTACTTTATCAAAACCAAGTTTACGAGCATCTTCTTCATGTTCGAATGTCAAAACCGAACCAGTAATAAGCGGTTGACCAAATTTATTCCCAAAGTCAGATGCACCATTTGAGGCTTTTATCAAAATATCCATCGGCGTTTGGTACAACCACGGACGCTCGTTCATTCCTTTTTCCCACGGACGATTTTCTTCTAAACGAGAATAGGAAGTCATGTAAACGGCCGTTCCTGCCAATGGTAATGAACCAATTCCACCAGCTAAACGGTCACGGATTTCTCCCCCCGAACCCGTAGCAGCTCCATTAAATGGCTCAACCGTAGTAGGAAAATTATGCGTTTCTGCTTTCAAAGAAATAACTGAGTCAAACTCTTTTTCGGCATAAAAATCTGGTTTATCGGCACTTAATGGTGCGAATTGCGTAACTCTTGGACCTTTTACAAAGGCAACATTATCTTTATAGGCCGAAACAATATCGTTCGGATTTGTCTCAGAAGTTTTCTTGATTAATTTGAAAAGGGAAGTTTCTTTTGCTTCACCATCAATGATAAATGTACCGTTGAAAATTTTGTGACGGCAATGTTCCGAATTTACTTGTGAAAAACCAAAAACTTCCGAGTCAGTTAATTTTCTGCCTAATTTCGTAGAAAGATTATTCAAGTAATCTACTTCTTCAACACTGAGCGATAAGCCTTCTTGTTTATTGTAGGCCGCAATATCTTCGATTTCGATAATTGGCTCGGGCTGAATATTAATTGTGTATAACTCTTGATTTAGTTCGGTATATTTTTGAGAGAGCATCGGGTCGAAGCTCGTAAAATCTGCCGAAACTGATTTAAACTCTTCGATACGAATAATACCCGAAATACCCATATTTTGAGTAATTTCTACGGCATTTGTACTCCAAGGGGTAATCATTGCGGCACGAGGGCCAACAAAATAGTCATTTAATGAAGCGTCTTTGGTGTTTGTAATGGTGTATTTGTGGTCTGAATTGCTATTGAAGAGCCAAAGTAGTTTTTTGATGTCTTCATTTGAAAGGTTGTCTTGCGTTTGTACCGCAAATACTGTGTGTTGGCTTCCGAAGAAATGAATCATTTTGTTGCTATTTTGTAGAGGTTTTTGAAAACGCAAAATTAATTCAATTAAATGAAGAAAACGAGAAATAAAACATCATAAAACTCGAAAATTTGAGAATCGAGTGATAAGAAAAATATGTTTATAATTCTTCTTGAAATAATACAGTTTTAGAGGGCGAAGAATGTTGAAAATTAGATTTTCTGCTAAAAACGAACTGTTTTTTAGCTAACTTTGTAGTTTAAAATAGAAAAAGGAAGTCTTCGCTCGAAGCGAAGACTTCCTTAATCGCTTAAAATATGAAAAAAGTAGCATTTTATACATTGGGTTGTAAATTAAATTATTCGGAAACTTCGACTATCGGACGAATGTTTGAAAGTCGTGGATATCAGAAAGTGGAGTTTAATGAAAACCCTGATATTTTTATAATCAATACTTGTTCGGTTACTGAAAATGCCGATAAAAAATGTAAAAAGATTGTCAAAGAAGCCAATCGAGTAAATCCTGATGGTTATGTGGCAATTATTGGTTGTTATGCACAATTAAAACCGCAAGAAATTTCAGAAATCGAAGGGGTAGATGCTGTTTTGGGTGCTGCTGAGAAATTTCGATTGGTAGATTTATTAGGCGATTTTGTAAAGGAACCACGAGAAAAATCAGAAAAAGCTGC
>NZ_JBMLRC010000237.1:32447-33685 GCF_049241225.1 Emticicia sp. | reverse complement strand
CATATTCCGTTACAGTCAGGCTCGAGTAAAGTTTTGGCATTGATGAAACGCCGTTATAAAAGAGAACTTTACGTTGAAAGAGTGAAAAAAATCAAACAATTAATGCCTGATTGCTGCATTGGCGTGGATGTGATTGTTGGCCATCCTGGAGAAACCGAGGAAGAATTTCTGGAAACTTATAATTTTTTGAATGAGTTGGATATCAGTTATTTACACGTATTTACTTATTCAGAAAGGCCAAATACTCACGCAGTTTCAATCAAGCCAACAGTGCCTTCAAGCAAGCGTGCCGAACGCTCAAAAATGCTTCATATTTTATCTGATAAGAAAAAGAGATTTTTCTACGAAAGCCAAATTGGAAAACAATTTACTGTATTGTTTGAGGAAGATATTGAAGACGGAAATATGCACGGATGGACAGAGAATTATGTACGTGTAACAGCCAAATACGATCCAATGCTAATCAATGAAACCAAGAAAGTTACTTTATCTTCGATAAATGATAAAATGTTGGTAGAAGTTGAGGAGGTAGAAGAATATGTGGTGCATTAAAATTTATTCGTGCATTGGTGGCATGTTGTATTCCATGAATATACGAATATTTGTCGTTACAAAAACTCATTTAAATCGCCTAGGCCTTCACGGATTACCTCAAAATCGTCATCGACTGCTAAAACTACCGTTGATGGTTCGATTCCACACCAACCTCCGTCGATGATAATATCGACTTTTTCAGCATTCTGTGAGTAAATCACTTCAATTTCATTGGGGTATTCTAAAATATCGTCAATATCATCTTTTACAGAAGTCGTGATGATTGGATTACCCAACATTTCGATGATTTTTAAAGGAATTTCGTGGTCTGGAATTCGGATTCCAATCGTTTTACGTTTGGTTTGCAATGTTTTGGGCAAATCACCAGTTGCGGGAAGAATAAACGTAAACGGGCCGGGCAATGCTCTTTTTAAAAGTCTGAAGGTATTATTTGAGACTTTGGCATAAGTTGAAATATTGCTTAAATCATGACAAACGATTGAAAAATTGTTGTGTTGAAGTTTTATTCCTTTGATTTTACTCAATTTTTCAACTGCTTTGGTATTGAAAATATCACAGCCCATCGAATAGACGGTATCAGTCGGATAAATGATTATCCCACCATTTTTTAGACATTCGACAACTTTTTGAAGTTTTCGTTCATCCAAATTCCCTTGATATAATTCAATAATTTCAGCAGACAT
>NZ_JBMLRC010000237.1:26403-32347 GCF_049241225.1 Emticicia sp. | reverse complement strand
TATTTATTTACTCTTTTTTGCTTTTTTATTTGTTGCACTTGCTTGATTATCAGTAGTTTTTACGGCATTCATTTCCATATAATCTACTGTCAGAGCTGCTAGAGATTTTACACCTAGCGTAAAGCCAGATTCGTCGATATAAAAATCAGGTGTATGGTGTGGGGCAGGAGTTGTGCTACCTTTGGGTTTTCCACCTAAGAAAAAGAAGAAACCAGGTACTTTTTGTTGGAAGAAACTAAAGTCTTCTGCTCCTGTTTGTACTGGCTGAACTTTTACATTTTCTTTTCCTGCTATACCTTCAACCGAACCAATCATTTTTTCAGTTAAAGCTGGGTCATTGTAGGTTACTGGATAGCCCGTATCAATCGTTACATCCGCTTTCGCACCAGCACTTTCGGCAATGTTCGTGGCCACTTCTTTGATTCTTCTATGAACTAAATCACGTTGTTCTGTGCCAAAAGTTCTGATTGTTCCAATCATATCCAATGACTCAGAAATAATATTTTGGCGAATACCACCGTGAATCGCACCAACTGTAACAATAGCTGGGTTTTCTGTGATATTTACGTTTCTACTTACAATTGTTTGTAAACCCATTACAATTTGAGAGGCTGTAACGATTGGGTCAATACCCGACCATGGATTGGCTCCATGCGTTTGCTTGCCATTTATCTTGATTGCCAATTGGTCAACAGCTGCCATTGTAGCACCCGGACGATAGCCGATTGTGCCAACTTCAGTAACCGAGCTTATATGCAAACCAAAAACTGCATCAACCTTTGGGTTTTCCATTACACCTTCCATCACCATCAATTCAGCACCAGATTTGCCATTTTTCAATAGTTTTGGGTCATAAACACCTTCTTCGGCTGGTTGAAATAAGAACTTGACCGTTCCTGCTATTTCATTTTTCATTGAAGATAAAACCTCTGCCACACCCATTAAAATTGCGACGTGCGAATCGTGTCCGCAAGCGTGCATTACCCCCGTTTTTTGTCCGTTATAAACTGTGCTAACAGTAGATTTAAAAGGAATATCCACACGTTCAGTAACTGGAAGTCCGTCCATATCGGCACGAAGGGCTACCACTGGACCAGGTTTTCCGCCTTTTAAAATTCCAACAACACCAGTAACCGCCACATTTTCCTGTACCTCAATTCCGAGCGAGCGAAGATGGTCAGCTACAATTTTAGCTGTTCTTATCTCCATGTTTCCAAGTTCTGGATGCTCATGGAAATCACGACGCCAAGAAATAACTTTTTTCTCGATGGCATCAGCACCAGCATTGATTTTTGGTTTAAGAGCAGATTGTCCGAATGTGAGGCCGCAGGAAATACACAGGGCCGTGGTTAGGATTTTTTTCATTGGTTTTATATTAGTTTAGTATATTCAAATATAGTCAAAATTCGGTTAGGTAGTGTTTATTTTGTACTAATTGCTTTGAATGCTTCAATGGCTCGGTCGGTTGAAAGTATATCTGCACCATTTTTCACCCATTCGTTGTATAAATTATCACTTTTTGCGGCTGCCATCTTATCAAGGTTTCCAAGTGTTCCGAGAATGGTGCAAATACCCTTTTTGTGCAGAAAATCATTGAATTCTTTGTTTGGCTCACGAGTTCCAATAAAGGCAACCATATTTTTATCGGGAATTCCAGCATTTTGGTATCGTTCATATTCTTTCATATCACGAATCGTCACCGAAATCATCAAATTTGGGTTGAGCTTGTAAACTTCTTTCGCTTGATTGACATCGTAAGTGATAATGACAGAATATTCTTCGGCTTTTAGTTTTTCAACCATCTCAACTACTTTTCGGTATGGTGTATTTCGTTTTACATCAAGCGTGAAAATTACTTTATTTCTTCCCCAATTTAAAACTTTTTCGAGTGTAGGTATTTCAAAATTAGTCAGATTTCCAGCGTTGTCTTTCAATTTTACCGACTTGAAATCTGACCAGTTTTTTTCAATAATTTTTCCTTTTCCAGTGGTTGTGCGGTCGAGTGAATTATCGTGCATCATCATCAATACGCTATCTTTCGTGTATTCGATGTCACATTCGATGATAGCGGGCATTTGTTTGGCCAAAAAATCAAATGACTCGATGCAGTTTTCTGGATAACCCGCAATGTCACCACCACCTCTATGGGCAGAAATCATTGGCTTGAAATTTTCATTGTACTTCAAAAAAGCCATTAAGCCTTTTTTCGGTACGGCTACATAGGTGCTTGATTTAGAAGTTTTACAACCATAAATCAGCACGATTATCAATGAAGATAAGGCAAATATTTTTTTCATTTTGTGGTGAAGTGTAAAATTATAAAAAGGCTTTTGGTAATTACTCAAAGAAAACCAGTGAATTTTGATTGGTTTGTGCTTGGTAATCTTCAAATAGTTGTTTGGCTGATTGAAGTCCTTTTTCGCCATAAACCATTAGGCAGACGGTTCCGCCACTTCCTCCACCTGTAATTTTTGCTCCGTAAACGCCATTTTGATAGCCTTTTATTCTTGCCATATTCACAATTTTATCAGTCATTTCATTACCCAACCCGCAATTATTATAACTTTCATGTGCTTGATACATGAGTTCTCCCATAATCGGAAGTGTATCTTCATAATTGTGTTCGTTGACTGACTTTAACAACTGTTTGAAAGAATTTACACGATAGTTTTCGTAAATCGGGTGTTTTGCACAGGCCTTTATATTGTAAAAAGTATCAGGTTTGATGACTGAAAGAGCGTCGGTAACTACACCAAAATCATGGATAAAATCTTTACCGTACATTGAGTTGAGGCTACGAGCAAAGTCTGCTTCAAATAAAGATGGACTAATATTACTCAAAAATCCTCCAAATGGTAATTCTGAATTTTTCTTCGTTTTTAAATCTTCTTTTGAGACGCCTATTTTTTGTGCGATAATTGAATAACCCATGAAAGCTGCTGCACGGACCTCGCTATATGAAGCACCACTAACAGCGTGTTTTACGCCACTATCAATTCCCACAAAGTATAAGTTTTCGGGAATTTCTACTAAGTCATAAAGTCTGTCGGGTTGGCATAAAATAGGTAGTAGCTTATTGTTATCACCAAAATAAGAGGCAAGTTGGTCCATCAAACCGCATGGAGCTCCGACAACCAAATTCTCGGCCATTTGGGCCAATTTTGGTAGTTCAGTATCAGTTAATTCTACATGAAAGAGTTCAGTAATTGCTTTCAAGGTGGCCACTTCAAGTGCAGCCGATGACGAAACCCCTTTACCAACAGGTACTTCCGATTGTATCAAGATGTCGAGGCCGCCTAATTTTATCTTTTTCTCATTGCTTAAAACTAAATAACAGCCAACAATGTATGATGCCCAATCTCCGCCATCAATGTTTTTTAAGTATTTCTGAGCCTCGTTGTAGTTGTTTGGAATCTCATCTAAATCAATATAAATTTCATTTTGAGAGCCAATATCCAAACTTTTGATATGAAGTTGATTATAATTCCTGATTCCGATAGTAGCGGTTGCTTTCTGCGAAATAGATTTTTGCAAAACCATCGAACCCGAATAGTCGGCTATTCCACCCATTACGTCCATTCTACCGGGAGAGGTGGCTTGTACTAATATTTGATTAGGACCAAAAAACTTTTGTAATGCACTACTTGAATCAGAATTTACTTTCATTGCAATAAAAAAAAACCTTACGAGTTAGAATGTGCTCGCAAGGTTTGAATTTTGTTTATAAATATCAAATTTTTTCAATAATAATGGCACTTGCACCACCGCCGCCATTGCAAATGGCTGCCATACCAAACTTGGCATTTTTTTGATGTAATACGTTTAATAGAGTCGTAACAATTCTTGCACCTGAGCAACCTAGTGGGTGTCCGAGCGATACTGCACCACCAAAAATATTAAGTTTTTCGTGACTTATACCAAAATTTTTGGCAAAAGCCATTGGAACTACCGCAAATGCTTCGTTGACTTCAAAGTAATCAATGTCAGCAATGGTCAAACCGGCTCTTTTTAATGCTTTTTCAGCGGCAATGATTGGGGCAGTCGTAAACCACTCTGGTTCATGCTCGCCATCGGCGTAAGCAATGATTCTTGCAATTGGTTTTAAACCATTTTTCTCAACTGCTTCCGATGACGCCAAAACTAAAGCCGCTGCACCATCGTTGATTGTTGAGGCATTGGCTGCCGTAACTGTTCCTTCTTTCGTAAAAACCGGGCGTAAAGTTGGAATTTTTTCAAAATTTACGTTTTTGAACTCCTCATCCTCGGCAATTACCTTCACATTTCCTTTTCGGTCAGTGACTTCAACTGGCGTCACTTCATTCGCAAAAGCTCCGCTTGCCCAAGCATCGGCCGAACGTTTGTATGATTGAATGGCAAAAGCATCTTGTTCTTCTCGGCTTATTTCAAACTTTTGGGCAGTTGCATCTGCAAAGCAGCCCATCGCTTTATTGTCATAAACATTCGTTAGACCATCTTTAGCCAAGCCGTCAATCAATTCGCCATTGCCGTATCCGTAACCATAACGTGCTTTCGACAAATAAAATGGTATGTTTGACATGCTTTCCATACCACCAGCCACAACAATATCGTTTTGACCCAATTCGATGGATTGGCTACCAAACATGATTGACTTCATGCCCGATGCACAAACTTTATTGATGGTCGTGACATTGGTTTTATTGCTTAATCCTGCTCCGAGTGTTGCCTGACGGGCTGGTGCTTGACCAACATTTGCCTGACACACATTGCCATAAAGTACCTCCTCAACCTGATTAGGTTCGATACCTGCTTTTTCGATGGCCGCTTTGATGGCCGTCGCACCAAGATTTGGTGCCGAAATACTTGCTAATGCACCACCAAAACTACCGATTGGTGTACGTACAGCTGAAATTATAAAAGATTGTTGCACAAAAATGTTGGTTTATAGAATTGATGAAAATTACCAAGTCTTCTTTTTATAACCAAGCATCGCAAAATAGAGTACAAAACCGTATAAAGGAATCATGATGATATAGGCAGTTTGCGAATTTTGCAATGAATCAGCCAAACTTCCATAGACAAGTGGTAAAATTGCTCCACCTGCAATCATCATTATCAACCATGCTGAACCTGTTTTTGTGAATTTCCCAAGCCCATCAATAGCAAGTGGCCATATTGCGGGCCACATGATGGCATTTGCTAAGCCTAAAATTGCGATACATAGCACTGACGTAAAGCCAGTGGTTATGAGTGCAAATATAGTAACGATTATGCCAAAAATAGATGAAAGTTTTAGCCAAGTTTGCTGAGAAACATATTTTGGTATCAAAATTATGCCTAAAACGTAGCCAAGCATCATCAACCATAGTGTATAAGTACCAAATTGGCTGGCTTCCTCGCTCGAAAAACCTAAAGACATGCCGTAACTTATGATAGAATCACCGGCAATTACTTCAACGCCTACGTAGCAAAATAAGGCAACCAAGCCCAAAACTAAGTTCGGAAAATCGAAGATACTTGTTTTACCTGAGTTTATTGAATTGTCGTTGCCTTCTTGCTCTTCGCTTACTTCGGGTAAACCTTTGGTTAATAAAATTAATACAGCCAGTGCAATCAAAACGCCCGTGAGTATCATGTATGGAGTGATAACTTTTGCAAGTTGTTCTTTTGATGATAGAGTTGCACCTGCTACACTTCCTGCCAATAAAATTCCACCGAAAACTTTTTGACTGATGATTCCTGCGGTTTTATTGGCAATTCCTAAAATACTAATACGTTGTGCGGCACTTTCTCGCGGCCCCAGAATTGTTGCATAGGGGTTCGAGGCTGTTTGCAAAAGTGTCAAACCAATGCCTATCGTAAATAAACCAGCCAAAAACAGAGGATATGATTCGGCTTTTGCGGCAGGAACAAAAATAAAAGTGCCAATTGCCATGATTGCTAAGCCTACCGACATTCCCTTTTT
>NZ_JBMLRC010000237.1:19668-26303 GCF_049241225.1 Emticicia sp. | reverse complement strand
TGGAAAAACCTTCAAAGCTTATAAAAGTCCTTGAAGGTTTTTTGAATTTTAATAATTATCGTTTAAGCCAAAGATTGGTTTATTTGTTTTCCATTTTCCACGAGTAAAATCAGGAATTTCTACTGGAGAACTGCCACGTGCAATCGATAACTCCGAAAGTGGACTGATGGCACTCCATGCGGCAGCGTCATAAACATCAATCGGAGGAGCAACTTTGTTTTTTACTGATTCGATAAAGGCTCGTAGTACGAAGAAATCCATGCCACCGTGACCAGCATTTACGGCATCTTGCTCGAAACGTTTCCAAAGTGGATGGTCGTATTGTTTTTGGTAGTCGGCAAATGGCTCCCAAGCATCGTGTTTTTTAGAAACGCCTTCTAGATAAATCTGATTGCCATCGTTCATCCAAATGCCTTTTGTTCCCTGAGCTCTGAAACCCAATGAATAAGGGCGGGGACTATTTGTATCGTGAATAATTACAATATTTTCGCCATTTGCACATTGAATCGTGGTGGTTACAATGTCTCCGAGTTTGAATTTTACCTTCGCATTCGGATGATTTTCTCCACCATTTTCAACAATATAATTGTGCATTCCACGCGATTTTGTGGCAATTGAAGTCAAATATTCAAATTTGTTTCCACGATTAATGTCCATCCAGTGAGCAACAGGCCCGAGTCCGTGCGTAGGGTAGAGGTCTCCATTTCTATCGACTGAGTGTTGGGTTCTCCAACGTGCTTCGCTGAAACCTTTTTCTCCGAATTCTACGCCTTTTCCGTAAGCTGATTTGCCATCATTTAACTTTACAAAACGCAAATCGTGTTGATAGCCGCAATGTCCGTAAAGCATTTCACCGAACATGTTTTTTCGAACCATATTTAATACCGACATGATATCACGGCGATAGCAAACATTTTCGAGTATCATACAGTGCGAGCCAGTTTGTTCAAATGTATCAACCAAATCCCATGATTCTTGAAGCGTAACCGTGGCCGAAACTTCTACACCTGCGTATTTTCCAGCTTTCATAGCTGCCACTGCCATCGGAACGTGCCATTCCCACGGCGTTGAAATAATGATTCCGTCGAGGTCATCTCGCTTTACCATATTTTCAAAATCTCGTTCACCTTTCGTGTAGGCAACAGGTTCTTTTTTTTCAAATTTTTTGAAAATTTTGTTTGCCTCAGCAATTGAATTAAGGTCGATATCACAAATGGCAGGGATTTCTACATCTGAGCGATAAAGTGCTTGTTGGAGATGTGTACGTCCACGAAGGCCGACACCAATAAAACCAAGTCTTACTTTTTTATCTTCAGGTGATGTTTCGCCTTTTAGGTTTTGTTTTTTAGCAATAAATGGAATGCTTGAGGTAGCCAAGCTGGTTGAAAGAAAATTTCGACGGTTCATATTTAGGTTGGATTGAAGATGGTATTACAAACAATTACGTTGATTGGTGTTTCAAAGATAAAATAAAAAATTTTTATAATTAAATGATTAATAAAAAATATAATCTTTTTTGGATTGAATAGATAAAAAATATTTTAATCTCGGCAGCTTAAAAATCAAGGTAAATATTTTTTTTGAAAAAATCTTGAACAAAATAAAAATAGCACTTGTTAATATATCTGAAACTGTTTCTTTAGAACGATTTAACCACCGTTCGGTAGCCTACAAGTGTTGTACACAACCTTTGTAATGACTGTTTGGCTAACATTTTATTCATTTTTAAACATCTATTTTGGAATATCAAAAAAAGAGAGTTGCGGTGTTGCGAAAAGAACACTTCAATGCGGCTCATCGTCTCCACAACCCAGAGTGGGATGCGGAAGAGAATGCCCGAGTTTTCGGAAAATGTAATAATCCGAACTACCACGGACACAATTATGACTTGATTGTTCGACTGTCGGGTGAAGTTGACCCAAAGACAGGTTATGTTTTCGACACAAAAGTTTTAAGTGATTTAATCAAAAAACATGTTTTGGATAAACTTGACCATAAAAATCTAAACTTGGACGTTGAGGAGTTTAAATCACTGAATCCATCGGCAGAAAACATTGCTATTGTGATTTATGATATTTTGAGAGAAAAAATATCACATGATTATGATTTGAAAATTACACTATTTGAAACTGAACGAAATTATGTCGAATACCCAATTTAAAGAAAAAACTTTTGTGAACGAATTATTACTTGACGACCAAGACCACCCGTTTACTAAACTCGAAACACCGCTTCGTGAAGATGCTTTTGATTTGAACGACGATGAGAAAATTGAAATTATAGAAAAGCATTTCAAAGAAATTATGCACACTTTGGGTCTTGATTTGCAAGATGAAAGTTTGCGTGGAACACCAAAACGTGTAGCAAAAATGTACGTCAAAGAGTTATTTTCGGGCCTGAATCCTGAAAATGAACCTGCAATGACACTTTTCAGCAACGAATATAACTACAATGAAATGTTGGTTGAGAAAAACATTCAGTTTTACTCATGCTGCGAACACCATTTTGTGCCAATTGTAGGAAAAGTGCATGTGGCCTATATTTCAAATGGTAAAGTAATTGGTTTATCGAAATTGCACAGAATTGTGAATCATTTTGCTCGTCGCCCGCAGGTACAAGAGCGTATGACGATTCAGATTGGAAATGCGATTAAAAATGCTCTCATGACCGATGATGTTGCGGTTTATGTTGATGCCGACCACCAATGTGTTTCGTCTCGTGGTGTGAAGGACCAAACGAGTTCGACCATTACTTCATTCTACAGTGGAGCTTTTAATAAAGAAGAAAAGCGTAGTGAGTTTTTGAAAGTGCTAAGTATTTAATTGATAATACAGAATTGAGAATGGATTGTTGACTGTCTTCAAAACAATTTTACTAACTATCGGTTTAAAATTGTAGAGGTTGAAATTATCAATTATCCATTCTCAATTATTAATTATAGAAATGTCTTTCAAAGGAAAAAACTACCTTATTGTTGGAGCAAGTTCGGGAATCGGCTTGGCTCTTGCACAGTCATTAATAGAAGCAGGTGCCAATCTTTTTACAGCTTCTCGTACCCAACCAGATTTACAATCTACACACATCAGTTGGGATGCCGCAAATCCTGATAGTCAAGTTTTTAGTTCACTTCCTGCCACACTCGATGGCGTTGCCTACTGCCCAGGAACAATTAATCTAAAGCCATTCAACCGATTTACGAATGAAGATTTTCAGAAAGATTTTCAGATAAATGTCTTGGGTGCAATAAATGTCATTCAAGCTGTTTTACCCAAGTTAAAGGCTTCTGGCAATGCTTCGGTTGTATTGTTTAGCACAGTAGCTGTGCAAACTGGTATGGGGTTTCATGCTTCAGTTGCGGCATCAAAAGGAGCAGTTGAAGGTTTGACTCGCTCTTTGGCAGCTGAGTATGCTTCTTCAAAAATTCGCTTTAATGCAATTGCCCCTTCATTGACTGATACGCCATTGGCAAAAATGTTACTTTCTTCACCCGAAAAAATTGATGCCTCAAACAAACGTCACCCACTCGGGAGAGTAGGAACAAGTGCCGATATCGCAGCAGCTGCCAAGCTTCTATTGTCAGATGAAGGTAGTTGGATTACGGGTCAGATTCTACACATTGATGGTGGAATGGGTAATTTGAAGTAATATCACCGGCCGATAAATATATTTTTTGCAAATATTCCTTGTGATTTTACCATTTGTCAAGATTTTAGTTTAGGTTGCTACTTTCAAAGTACATTTGACCATTCATTTAACTAAAACCGTAAAACACAATGTTAACAATCATTTTACTCGTAGTAGCCGCAGTTGTCTTGTATCTTTCAGTTGTTATTGTTCAGCAAGGTAATGTTGCTGTAATTACAGTATTTGGAAAATATAGCCGAATCATGACCCCAGGCTTAAATTTCAAGATTCCTTTTATTGAGTTTGTTTTTCGTACCATTTCGATTCAAAATCGTTCAGCAGAATTACAGTTTCAAGCAATCACCAACGACCAAGCCAATGTTTATTTCAAGGCAATGTTGCTTTATACAGTTACTGACCAATCAGAAGAACAAATAAAGAATGTTGCGTTTAAGTTTATCGACCAAGCAAACTTTATGCAAGCTTTGGTTCGCTCAATAGAAGGTTCGATTCGTAGTTTTGTAGCGACCAAAAAGCAAGCTGAAATTTTGGGTTTAAGAAATGAAATCGTGACGGATGTGAAGTCAAATCTTGATAATACGCTCAATGGTTGGGGCTATCATTTACTTGATTTACAGATAAATGACATAACGTTTGATGAGGAAATAGTGAAGTCAATGTCACGTGTGGTTGCTTCTAATAACCTCAAAGCAGCGGCCGAAAATGAAGGACAGGCTCTTTTGATAACAAAAACGAAAGGTGCAGAGGCTGATGGTAATGCAATCAGAATTTCGGCTGAGGCTGAGCGTGAAGCAGCTCGTTTGCGAGGACAAGGCTTGGCTCAATTCCGTGAAGAAATTGCGAAAGGTATGGCAGTTGCGGCCGCTGAAATGGAAAAAGCCCACCTCGACCCATCAATTATCTTGTTTTCGTTATGGACAGAAACCATGCGTCAAGTTGCACAAGATGGCAAAGGAAACGTAATATTTATGGATGGTTCGGTTGAAGGATTTGACAAAACCATGAAGCAAATGATGGCTTTGAATCAAAATTCGGAGAATAAGCAGAAAGGAAAGTAAAGGCCACTGTCGATTGTCCACAGTCAACAGAAATTGGGAATAATTTTATTACTTGTGCCATTAATTTGGCACAAGTTTTTTATGCAACTATTATTTTATAAGCATCCCAAACCATTTTTAAGCCTACGCCAATGAAAACCAGACCAGAAATATATTTGATGTAGAGAATGGTATTATCGTTGAGTTTAGTTTTGATTCGGTCGGCAAAAATGGCGAAAGCAGATTCTACCACAAAAATCATGATGATACAAGTACCAAAAAAAAGTATTTCATCAAGCGATTCATATTTATAGCCTTTCAAAGTTGCCGAAACGAGCATCCAAGAGATAAAATTGACTGGATTTATCACATTTAGAAGAAAGCCTTTTCCAAAAAAATAAAAGAATCGGGCTAGTTTGAATTCTTGCATTTTTGATGGTGCTTTAGGTTTACGAAACTGCACCAGTCCTAAACTTATGAGTAGGAATGCCCCAAAAATGCGTGAGTAAAGACCAAAGTTTGGAATATCGGGTAGAAATGAAGTGCCGAGAAAAGCGATTGCTACCATGATTACATCGCCAAAAACTACACCGAGTGAAATTTTGACTCCAGCTTTGTAACCGTATTGAATACTATCTTGAATAAGGGCAAAAAATACACTTCCAAAGCCAAAACTAAGTACAACGCCCGTGACAAACCCAAAAATTATAGCTTCAAGCATATCAGAGACCTTTTAAACGTGCAACTTTCAGAATTCCTGCCACACTCATTGAGTCGGTGATTTTATCGGCCAAAACCATATCGAGAGCTTCTTTCAGCGAAACTTTTTTTACTTGTAGTTGCTCGGTGTCTTCGGGTTGGCTTTCTGATTGGGTGATTTCTTCGGCAAGGAAAATATAGGCAACTTCATTGCAAACCGAGTTTGATGTGTGAAGTTTAGAGATTAAAGACCAATTTTGAGCAATCAGGCCCGTTTCTTCTTTCAATTCACGTTTGGCGGTTTCCAACACTTCTTCTCCATCGGGGCATCCGCCTTCTGGAATTTCCCAAGAATATTCATTCAGTGGAAAACGATATTGCCCAACAAGCCATGTATTTCCATCTTTATCAATTGGAACAACACCAACTGCAATATTTTTGAAATTTACAGTTCCGTAAATTCCTTTTCCGCCACTCGGATTGATAACATTTTGGTGGACAACCTGTATCCAATTATTTTCATACTTGACCTCTGAGTCAAGAATTTTCCACGGATTGTGTTCTTCATTCATGCGGCAAAATTAAGACAAAATCGCTAAGAATGAAAGTTGTTATTTTAAGATAATACTACAAAATCTCACGAATTACTTTTCCAGAAACATCGGTTAATCTAAAATTCCGCCCTTGAAATGGAAATGTAAATTGCTCATGGTCAAAGCCCATTACGTGCATAATTGTTGCTTGCAAATCGTGTATGTGAGTTTTTCCTTTTACTCCGTAATAACCAATCTCATCAGTTTCGCCGTGGGAATACCCATTTTTGATTCCTGCACCAGCCATAAACATCGTGAAGGCATCAACGTGGTGGTCACGGCCTTTCAGTGGGGTGTTATTATCGCCCGCTCGGTTTTCCATCATTGGTGTACGGCCAAATTCGCCTCCCCAAACAATCAGTGTTTCATCGAGAAGTCCACGTTGTTTGAGGTCTTTTATGAGTGCTGTTATTGGCTTGTCAACGTACTCAACGTTTCTTCGTAAACCAATATCAACTCCACTACCTTCGTCGGTGCCATGATTATCCCACCTGCGGTCGAAAAGCTGAACGACTCTAACGCCTTTTTCGATTAATTTTCTGGCCAAAAGACAATTATTGGCAAAACTGGCTTTGCCGACCTCGGTTCCATACATTTCGTGAATGTAAGCTGGTTCGGTTGAAATATCCATCGTTTCGGGTACTTCGGCTTGCATTCTGAA
>NZ_JBMLRC010000237.1:7086-19568 GCF_049241225.1 Emticicia sp. | reverse complement strand
TCATCGGCGAGTTCTGGTAAATGTTTAAAATAGTCTGAAAACCAAGCACCTGATTGGCCGTGCTGTTGAAATGTGGCTTGCGGACCCAGCATTTTGGGAGTTCCCTTAATAAACGCAAAACGTTTGCCTTCCAAAAGTGATGGCGGACAAAGTTGTCCATCAAGTTTTGCCAATTCGGGTTTATAGTCAAAAAGTTCGAGTTGCGATGGAGCTCCCTCCATGTGCAGAAATATGATATGTTTGGCTTTGGCAGGAAAATGCGGAGGTTTTACGGCAAAAGGATTTTCTTCAACCGTTTTTTGTTCAGATTGAAAGCAGCCACCTAGAATCGACGAAAGTGCAATTCCGCCCAAACCCGAAGTGCATTGTTTCAGAAAATGGCGACGAGTGTTGAAAGTGGCTTGCTCAAAAAAAGCTTCTTCAAAAATAGTTTTTCTGTTCATTTTGTAAGGAATTCGTCTAAATTCAACATCGTATTTGCCGTAAGTGTGAGTGCCAAAAGTTCGGCTTTTGTACTTTTTTTCTTTCTGAAATCAATCAGTGCATCGTTGTAAAGGTTTTCGAGTAAAGCTGTTTTTGATTGACTTGGTTGTTTCTGAAAGATATGCGTATAACCTGCCCGAATTTTATCTTTAATGGTTTTTGCATGTGAAAGTTGCATTTTTAAAGCAATATTCTGAGCCGCTGCGTAATAAACAGTATCATTGAGCGTAGTGAGTGCCTGCAATGGTGTATTGGTGCGAACCCTTCTCGAAACACATACATTTCGTTGTGGACTATCAAAAGTAATCATTGAAGGATATGGATTTGTTCGCCTCCAATATGTGTAAATAGCCCTACGAAACTGATTGCCACTTTTTTCTCTTCGCCAAGCTCCATCGGTTGGGTTTGGCGGGCGAACACTCGGTCCAAACATTGTTGGATTTAGTAAACCACTGATTGCTAAGGCTTGGTCACGAATTTGTTCGGACGAAAGTCTCACTCGTGGGCCACGAGCCAAGAGTAAATTTCGTGGGTCTTTTACCTCCAATTGCTTAGAAATCAATGAAGATTGCTGATAAGTGGCCGACATGACGATTTTTTTGAGCAAACTTTTTACTTTCCAATTATCATCATTTACAAATTTCACAGCCAGCCAATCGAGAAGTTCGGGGTGTGTTGGTTTTGAACCCATACTACCAAAATCTTCTAACGATTCTAAGAGGCCAGTTCCAAATAATTGTTCCCAAAACCGATTGACAATTACTCTTGATGTAAGTGGGTTTTGCTTGTTGACTAACCACTCTGCCAAACCGAGTCGATTTTTAGGGTAGTTTTTCATGTTTGGCAAAATTGCTGGCACATCGGGCTGTACTTCGCTTCCTTTCATCATCCAATTTCCTCTAATGAAAACATGGGTTTTGCGAGCTTTATTTTGTGGACGTTCGACCATAATTGGCGTTGCGATTGCATCAATCGTGGCTAATTTTTCAACCGAATCCTGTACAGTTTTTGGCAAAGTTCTGATTGGTATTTTGCTCGATTGTAGTTCCATCCAATCGAGGTGCATCAAATCTGTCCAGAAGTTTTTTCCTTTTCTAAAGACCAAATAAACATCATGTATACCTTTTGTTGGTTTTACTTTACCCGAAGAAGTGGTATATTGATTCCACCTCGACCAACCCACATTTACCTCTTTTTCACTGCATTTTGTTTCAACTTTGCTTATTAATTCTCCCTCAGAGCTTCCGAGTCGCATTTCAATGAAGGCATTTTCTGCTCCACTTTGGTAGCGATATTTTACTGTTTCAATATTAGTCAAATCAATGTCTTCATAAACTGTATATGCACCTTCGGTAGTTTGCATGATTTCTTTCTGATTATTCCAAAGTTCAATATGCCTACTCGTACTATCGAAAGATTCTGCCTCGATTCGATAAAAGCCCAGTTTTCTCAGATAATCATTGGTTTTTTCTGCTAACAATGCTTTTCCTGAATGTTTGATGTTTGAAAGATTTGCAGGAAGTTTTGAATTTATCCAGTTTGTAAGTCGAATCACATCTTGTTCTTTGTCTTTAGCATAAGTCTTGAAATGCGGCTTTTCGTTGTATAAGTCTCGGTCTTGTGTATTATTGAAAAAGGCCGCCAGTTTATAAAAGTCTTCGTGGCGAAATGGGTCGTAAGGGTGGCTATGACATTGCACACAGGCCATTGTTGTTCCTTGCCAAACTTCCATGGTGGTAGAAACTCGGTCGATGATAGCCATATTTCTAAATTCTTCGTCGTTGGTGCCCCCTTCATCATTGGCCATTGTGTTTCGGTGAAAAGCAGTAGCAATGTAGCGGTTTTCGAGCGATTCAATGCCTTCATTTGGAGTACTTGGAAGTAAATCTCCTGCCAGTTGATGAATCGTAAATTGGTCGAATGGCATATCTGCGTTGAATGCTTTAATTACCCAATCTCGGTATTTCCAAATACTGCGGTCGAGGTCTTTTTCATAACCTTTAGAGTCGGCATACCGAGCTAAATCAAGCCACATTGAAGCCCAACGCTCGCCAAATGCAGGTGATTTTAGCAGTCTATCAACTTGTTTTTCGTAAGCATTTGGTGATTTATCATTCACAAAATCTTTTGTTTCTTGAAGTGTAGGTGGAAGCCCGATCAAATCTAAACTTAACCGGCGTAGTAGTGTAGGACGGTCGGCTTCTTTCGATGGAGAAAGTCCTTCTTGCTTGAGTTTTTCAAATACAAAATTATCAATTTCATTTTTTGCCCAATCATTACCTACATTCGGAATATTGACTGATTGTTGAGGTGGAGAATACGCCCAATGATTTTCCCATTTTGCCCCTTGATTTATCCACTTTTCAATTTTCTGAATTTCTTTATCAGTCAGTGGGTCTTTATCTTTTGGCATTCGTTCATCAGGGTCGTGCGATTTTATTCGCTTCATCACTTCCGAATTATCGGCATCGTAAGGAATAATCGCATACTTTCCAGATTTGGCTTTTGCATATGCTTCTTCAGGAAACAGCAAACTAAAGTTCCCATTTTTCTTTACTCCACCGTGACAAACGATACATTTTTTATTGAAAATCGGACGAATCTCTTCATTGTAACTGATATGTTCAGTATCCCAATTTTTGTAAGTGAAATATAAGATTGCGATTGGCAACGCAATGATAAATACCCATTTCAAATACTGTAGATTCATACGATTATAAAAATGTATTATTCCAATGATAAATTGCACTAATATAATGATAAATTTGAGAAGTATTTTAAAATTTTTTAATAATTTTGGGGAATAAGATTTACTTGAAGTCGTCTTTGACGCTTATTCTATAACAACCCTAATCTAAATCAAAATGTCAACTGAAAACAACAATATTTCACGACGAGATTTCGTGACCAAAGCATCATTGGCTTTAGGCAGTTTTATGATTGTTCCCCGACATGTTTTGGGCGGAATCAATGGCTCTCGATATTTAGCTCCGAGCGATGTCATCTCATTAGGTTTTATAGGTACTGGAAAACAGGGCAGGGGATTGACATCTTCTTTTCTCAATACAAATGAGGTTAGAATCGCTGCCATTAGCGAGGTGTATCAAGCAAAAGCTCAATTGACACTCGACCGAATCAAGGCACATTATGAGAAAAATACTCAACTTGGTACGTATGCTGAAATACCTGTATATCAAGATTTTAGAGAATTGTTGGCCAAAAAAGATATTGATGCAGTGGTAATTGCTACACCCGACCACTGGCACGCAGCCATGGCGGTGCGAGCGGCCGAGGCAGGAAAAGATATTTACTGCGAAAAACCACTTTCGCTGACTGTGCGAGAAGGACGTGCAATGGTCAACGCCGCTCGGAAACACAAAAGAGTTTTTCAGACTGGTAGTATGCAGCGTTCTTGGCCAGAGTTTAGACAAACAGCTGAATTAATAAGAAATGGATACATCGGTGAAGTAAAAAGTATTAAAGTAAATGTTGGAGCACCGCCAATTGCTTATAATTTATCAGAGGAAAAATTACCCGAAGGACTTGATTGGGCAAAATGGCTTGGTCCGAACGAAGCAGTTGTTTTTAATTCCGAATTGGCTCCACCTACCTCAAAAGATGTGTTTCCGAATTGGCGTTTATACCGTGAGTTTGGTGGCGGAATGGTAACCGACTGGGGGGCTCACATGTTTGACATCGTGCAGTGGTCGCTCGGTATGGACGATAGTGGTCCGGTGGAGGTTTTAGCACCTGACGGAAAAGATATTAAGTTTCTGACTTTTAAATATGAAAACGGTATTACGATGACCCATGAAAAATGGGATTGGAACAATGCCATTCATTTTGTGGGAACTGAAGGTGAGATTAAAGTTCAACGGCGAAAAATTGAAACAACGCCTGCCTCTTTAAAAGATAAAGTCATTGGCGAAACTGAAAAACACGTTTATAAATCTGAAAATCACTACAAAGATTTCTTAGATGCAATGAGAAACCGCAGTAAACCGATATGTGATGTCGAAATTGGCCATCGGACAGCATCGGTTTGTAATATTGGAAATATTGCTTATCGCCTTAATCGTTCGTTGAAATGGAACCCTAAAAAAGAAATTTTTATCGATGATAAGGAAGCCAATGCTATGCTTGGACGAACAATGAATAAAGAATGGGGAATAAAAATCTAAAATTTTAAATATATTTGGAAGTTGCTTTACAGAATCGCAAAGTGACTTCCTTTTTTACTTCATTTAACAACCTCAACCAATGAAAATTAAATTTTTACCTTTAGTTTTTTTGAGTTTTTGTGCATTGGCACAGAATCAAGTTTCAAAAGCTCTATCTACTCCTGCGGCACCAGCTGCACCTAAAGAAGAAAAAACTTCTTCTCTGACAATTCCTTTCAATCCTGATTCGTATGTTACGACCGAACACATAACAACCATCAAAGGCCAGAAAGTGCCATTTCAGGCAATGACTGGCACAATGCCAGTTTGGGACGAAGATGGCAAAGCAATCGCTGGATTGTTTTATACGTATTACGAACGCTCAGACGTAAAAGACCGTGCAAGCCGCCCCTTGGTTATTTCATTTAACGGTGGCCCAGGTTCGGCTTCAGTTTGGATGCACATCGCGTATACGGGCCCGCATTTGCTGAATATCGATGATGAAGGATATCCGCTTCAACCTTATGGAATTAAAGAAAATCCGTATTCAATTTTAGATATTGCTGATATTGTTTTTGTAAATCCGGTGAATACGGGTTACTCACGCCCAACAAGCAAAGACGTACCAACTTCAAAGTTTTTTGGAGTAAATGCCGAT
Source organism: Emticicia sp. (assembly GCF_049241225.1). NCBI lineage: Bacteria > Pseudomonadati > Bacteroidota > Cytophagia > Cytophagales > Leadbetterellaceae > Emticicia > Emticicia sp. The sequence continues at coordinate 14,267 of NZ_JBMLRC010000237.1, read as the reverse complement.
ATTAAATATTTGGCCGATTGGATAAATACATTCGTGACTCGTACTAATCGTTGGGCTTCACCGAAATATTTGATTGGTGAAAGTTACGGTACAACTCGTGTTTCGGGTTTGGCTTTGCAATTACAAAATAGCCAGTGGATGTATTTGAATGGAGTAATTTTGGTTTCGCCAACCACACTTGGAATCGAGCGTGGGGCAGTTTCGGGAGCAGCTCTAAAATTACCGTATTTTGCGGCTACTGCATGGTATCATAAAATGTTACCCGCCGATTTGCAAAAGAAAGACCTAACCGAAATGCTTCCAGAAGTTGAAAACTTCACGATTAATGAACTTTTACCAGCCATCAGCAAAGGTGGTTTCTTGGAAGATGCCAAGAGAAAAGAAATTGCAGCTAAAATGTCGAGGTATTCGGGTTTATCAGAAAAAGTAATTTTGCAACAAAACTTAGATATTCCACTTGAATTTTTCTGGAAAGAACTTTTGCGAGAAAAAGGTTTTACCGTTGGGCGTTTAGATTCAAGATACAAAGGGATTGACAGAAAAGAAGCAGGAGAAAAACCAGATTTCAATTCGGAGCTTACTTCGTGGCTACACTCATTTACACCTGCAATCAATATTTATCTAAGAAACGACTTAAACTATAAGACCGACCTTAAATATTATATGTTTGGGCCAGTGAATCCGTGGGATAGAACAGGTGATAACACCGCTGAAAATCTGCGACAAGCTATGGCACAGAATCCATATTTGCACGTAATGGTACAATCTGGTTATTATGATGGTGCTTGCGATTACTTCAATGCTAAATATAATATGTGGCAAATGGACCCGAGTGGTAAGTTAAAAGACCGTATGTCATGGAAAGGTTATAGAAGCGGTCATATGATGTATTTGCGTAGAGAAGATTTACAAACCTCAAATGAAGATATTAGAGAATTTATTAAAAAATCTCTTCCAAAACCAAACCAACCAGCGAAATATTGATTTTTTTGCTTATTTAGAAAATTTTAAAGTCATAGCTTAAGGTTATGACTTTTTTTTTGAATCTTTTTTGATAACATGTTTGTGTTTTTGAAATTTTTTAATATATTTTTGAACAAAATTTATATATTTCCTTAGTAATATTTTATATTTGATTTTAAACATTTTTAAACCTAATTATTCACTTTTATGAAACACACATACCCAATTCCTATTTTGGTTCGGGCATTGATGCTTTTACTTTTTTTTACAAGCTCAATGGTTTTCGCTCAAAAAAAAATTACCGGTAAAGTATTAGATGCTGAAACTGGTGTCGGATTGCCAGGGGCGACAATTCAGATTAAAGGCTCAAACAAAGGAACTTCTTCTGATGCTAACGGGGCTTTTTCATTAGATGTCTCTGCTGGTTCTACTCTTGTGATTTCTTCTATTGGATACGTTTCTGTAGAGGAATCGGTTGGAAACCGTTCTACGATTGATGTTAAACTTAATTCAGATGCAAAGGCATTAAGCGAGGTGGTTGTAACCGGATATGGCTCACAGTCTAAAAAAGACATCACTGGAGCCGTTGCCACTGTAAATATGAAAGATGTGCTTGCCGTACCCGCTACCAATCTTGCCCAGGCTATACAAGGGCGTGTAGCGGGTGTGAATGTAAGCAATGAAAACTCTCCGGGGGGTGGTGTCATGGTTCGTATTCGTGGTTTCGGTACAATTAATGATAACTCACCACTCTATGTAATCGATGGTACTCCCACCAAAGGAAATTTAAATACGCTCAATCTCAATGATATTGAGTCTATGCAAGTATTGAAAGATGCTTCGGCTGCTTCAATTTATGGTTCGCGTGCAGGAAACGGCGTTGTGATTATTACAACAAAAAAAGGTAAAGGAGGTAAACCCAAATTGACTTACGATATGTATTATGGAAGTCAAAGACCAATTAAATTTTTAGATTTATTGAATACCCAACAATATGCCGATTTACTATGGGAATCAAGGATAAATGCCGAGAATCCATCGCTTTTGGTGGATGGAAAAATCTCAGATCCAAGTAAAATTGTTTATCCGAATATTCCTCTTTTCGGCGGTAGAGTACCTAAGCCGATTATTCCTGAATATATCTTTCCTGTTGGTGCAGCCGCTGGAAGCGTTAATGAGGCAACCTACTCAGCAGTGCCTAAAAACTTAATCACGAAAGCAAATAAGGAAGGTACAGATTGGTTTGATGCCATTTTTAGTAATGCACCAATAGTAAATCATCAGATCGGGGTTTCCGGTGCATCAGATGTTGCCCGTTATGCCATGTCAGTCAATTATTTCGATCAAAAGGGTATCATGGATTACACCAATTATAAAAGAATTTCGGTGCGTGCAAATACTGACTATGTTGTAAACAAACGTATAAGAGTTGGAGAAAATATTCAGGTGGCTTATGGTCAAAGAGTTGGTCAACCAGGTGGAAATCAAAGTGAAACAAATCCAATTTCGTTTGCCTATCGTGTGCCACCAATCACACCTTTGTATGATATCAGAGGTAACTTCGCTGGTTCACCGACCGTATTAGATAATTCACCAAGTCCATTAGCCGCCTTAGTACGAAACAAAGATAATGCATCGCGTGAATTGAGAATTTTTGGAAATGCTTATGCTGAAGTTGATATTATCGAGGGTTTGACTGCTAAAACGCAATATGGTATTGATTATAATACATTTAACCTTCGTAATTATACCTTCAATAATATAGAAGCCCCAGAGCCAATTGGTACAAACTCATTAACAACGAGCAATAGTTATGATTATGCCTGGACTTGGTATAATACCTTGTCATACAACAAAACATTTGCGGATAAGCATAAAATTAATGTATTGATCGGAACGGAGGCTATTAAAAGCTACTACGAGGGTTTTACTGGGCAACGTGCTGGCTTTGCAGTTGATGATGTGAGTAATCGATATTTAAGTGCTGGTAGAGCTGGTATCAATAATACCGGTGATGGAACTGAATGGAGCTTGGCTTCCGAATTTGCTAAATTGAATTATTCATTTGGTGGTAAATACTTAGCTGATTTAACTGTAAGAAGAGACCGTTCGAGTCGTTTTGCCAAAGAATTTAGGTCGGCAGTATTCCCTTCGGCTAGTATTGGTTGGGTAATCAGTCAAGAATCATTCATGAAAAACCTTACTTGGTTATCATTTGCCAAACTCAGATTCGGAATCGGGCAAACGGGTAATCAAGAAATTGGAAATTATAATGCATTTTCAACGTTTGCAACTTCTCCAGAGTCTTCATTTTATGATTTAAACGGAGCCAAAACATCGTCATTGCCTGGTTATGAACTAGGACAATTTGGTAATGCAAATGCAAAATGGGAAACGACCACCTCAACCAACTTTGGTATAGATGCAAATTTTTTGAATAATAAATTAGAAGCTAATTTCGATATCTATAACCGTATCACAACTGATATGTTGTTTCCTGTAGAAGTACAGTTTACTCAAGGTGTGGCAATCAATCCTTTCCAAAATATCGGAGAAATGCAAAATAAAGGCTTTGAACTTGGTTTAAACTATACCGACAAAAAAGGCGATTTTACTTATTCAATTGGCGGAAATATATCAGCCTATAGAAATACAGTAATAAAAACGAACGGAGACCCGGCAACTCAATATTTCGGATTTGGTGGTGGTGTTAACCGTTTAGCCCCAATGAACGTAACTCAACAGGGCTTGCCTTTAGCTTCGTTTTTTGGATATAAAATAGAAGGAATTTTCCAAACTGATAAAGAAGGAGCAGAGCATCCGGTTCAGTTTGGCGGTGGGCAAATGAACAAAGCAGGTGCTTTTAAATTTGCTGATGTTAATGGCGACAAAATAATCAATGCCTCGGATAGAACAATTATTGGAAATCCTCACCCTGACTTTTCTTACGGTGTTAATTTATCTTTTGGCTACAAAGCATTTAGATTAGATGTTTTTGGACAGGGTGTACAAGGTAATGATTTGTTTAATTTCGTTAAGTACTGGACTGATTTTCCTACTTTTGGCGGAAACAGAAGTATTACAATGTACGAAAAATCGTGGAGACCCGGAATGACAGATGCAGTATTGCCAATTCCGAGATCAAATGATGTTATTAGTTCAAATCCATCAACTTATTACATCGAAAATGGCTCTTATTTCCGACTCAAAAATGTGCAGCTTAATTATACGCTTCCAAATGTGGTCTTGAAAAAATTAGGTATTAGTTCGGCGACTATTTACGTACAAGCTGTTAATTTAGCCACAATTACCAAGTATTCAGGCTTAGACCCAGAGGTAAATCTCCGTAACTTTAACTCAGGCTCTGACCGTCAAATCGGCGTTGATGAGGGCTCTTATCCAGCCTATCGTTCGATGAATATTGGTTTAAATTTAGGTTTCTAAAATTTTAAAAATTAGTTCAATGAAAAAGATAAAAATATTAATTTCCACATTAATTCTTGCAAGTATTATTTCTTGTAAGGATGAGTTTTTGAATGTGCAGCCTTTGGGGGTATTGAGCGAAGCCAACCTCTCAAATAAAGTTGGTGTCGATTTAGTACTTACGGGTGCGTATTCGCTCATGGATGGCGTGCAAACAAATGTAAACTCTGCATTTGGAGACTGGCAAGGTGCTGCTGATAACTGGGTATATGGCTCAGTTGCTTCTGATGATGCGTATAAGGGTTCAAACGCAGGTGATCAACCCGAAATTTCGGTAATTGAAGCTTATAATCACACTCCTGACTTAGTGCATTTCAGAGGGAAATGGCGTGCAGTTTATGATGGGGTTGCTCGTACCAACGATGTGATTTTACTTTCTGCTAAAGCTACAGATATGACTGATGCCGAAAAACAATTAGTTATTGCACAGGCTCGCACGTTACGTGGACATTTTCATTTTGAAGCACGTAAAATGTTTGGAAAAGTGCCTTATATTGATGATAAAACCTATAATCCGTCTGATGCCAATAGTACAAAAGTTTCAAATACTGATGAAATTTGGCCAAAGATTGAGGAAGATTTGAAGTTTGGTTATGCCAACCTTCCTTCAAGATGGGCTGGTGTACCTGGTAGGACTACAAAATGGGCTGCGGCTGCATTATTAGCAAAAGCAATGTTGTTTCAAGGAAAGTATAGCGAGGCGAAGCCTATCTTGGAAGATATTGTAAATAATGGTGGATTCAGATTAATGCCAAAATACGGTGAAAATTATAGAACAAGCACTAATAATAATGCTGAATCTATTTTTGAAGTCCAGTTTTCTGTAAATGACGGTGCTGCAATTTCAAATAACGGAAATCGTGGAGGTACCCTCAACTATCCTTACGGTGGTGGAGCCCTGACTACTTGTTGTGGCTTTTTCCAGCCATCACAGAGCCTTGCCAATGCTTTCAAAACAACTGCCGACGGTTTACCTATAACTGACCCTGCTACTGCCGATTTACCAATGGATAATTCACAAGCGTTTACTGGACCGATTGATCCAAGAATCGATCATACCTTAGGTCGCGATGGTGTGCCATATCTTGATTGGGGCATTCATAATCCATTATATATTCGTGATAGAGCATATGCTGGTGGATTTTCACCAAAAAAATCTTCACCACTAAGGTCAGAGAATGGTAGCCTGACTTGGTCGAATAACCCACGTCAGAATGCAAATAATTATCGAATGATAAAACTTTCACACGTTATTTTATGGCTCGCTGAATGTGAAGTTGAGGTGGGTTCTTTAGAAAGAGCCCGAACTTTAGTCAATCAAATAAGAAATCGTGCGGCAAATCCAGAGGGTTTTGTAACTATGCCAAACGGAACACCTGCCGGAAATTATGTGATAAAACCTTACACCAGTGCTTGGACAGATAAAACCGTAGCTCGTGAAGCAGTCAGAACCGAGATAAGACTCGAATTTGGCATGGAAGGACACCGATTCTTTGACTTAGTAAGGTGGGGAATTGCAGACCAGGTTTTGAATAGATATTTAGAAATAGAGTCAAATAAAAGAACCTATTTGAAAGGTTCTCGATTTATAAAAGGAAAACATGAATATTTTCCGATTCCCAATCAAGAAATCTTGAATAGTTCGAAAAATGGTCAACCTACATTAAAGCAAAATCAAGGGTATTAATTTTATTAGTTTCATATAAAAATTGCCAAGATACTTTTGTATTTTGGCAATTTTTATAATCTATTATTGCATAGATTTTTACATTTTTGATATTACCAGTTTTATTCAATCTTACTACTATGATAATTGTAACAATTGCAGAATGGATGTCATTTATTGGTCGATTTCACCCTTTGGTTGTACATCTTCCGATTGGTTTTTTAGTGTTGATTTTACTGCTTGAAGTACTCAATAGATTGAATAAAATCCAATTATCCACAGATGTTATTTCTTTTTCCATTTTGGTTACAGCAATCAGTGCCACAGTAGCGAGTCTATTTGGTTATTTTTTATCGCTCGAAGGAGGGTACAACGAAGAAATTTTGGAAGAACACCAATTTCAGGGAATCGGACTTGCAATTGTAAGTTGGATTTTATGGATTATTCATTCAGGATGGTTACAGACAAAAATACCTCAGGTAAAAGTCTTATACCTCCCTTTATTGATTTTTTCATTCATTTTAATGTTGGTCGCTGGCCATCATGGAGGAAATCTAACCCACGGAGAATCATATTTAACCGAGAATACTCCCCAACCATTTAGAAGTTGGATTGAATTACCCGATAAAGATTCGAGAAAAGATGATTTAATAACCGAGAAAAAATCCATAAACTTAAATGAGGCATTAGTATTTCAGGATATTGTAAAGCCAATAATTAAGCAAAAATGTGAGCAATGCCATAACTCCAATAAGATGAAAGGAGATTTACGAATGGATGATATTGCTTTATTTCAAAAGGGAGGTAAACATGGAATTATTCTCAAACCAAATGATGTGAGTGGAAGTGAACTAATTAAAAGAATACTATTGCCAGAATCAGATGAAGAACATATGCCTCCGAAAGGAAAGAATCAAATTACTGAGCATGAGTTGGAAATTTTGAAATGGTGGATTGAGCAAGGTGCCGCTTTCGATAAAAAAATCACACAACTAACAATGACCGATAAAATAAAACGCATTTTGGGTGTAAGCAATTCTTCCGCCTCTATTTCGCAGAATAAGTTTGA
>NZ_JBMLRC010000237.1:0-6986 GCF_049241225.1 Emticicia sp. | reverse complement strand
TGAAATTGCAAAGCTTAAAAATCTAACAAGATTACATTTAGAAAATACTAAGATTTCTGACGTAACATTATCAAATATTTCGTCTTTGCAAAACTTAGAGTACCTAAATCTTAACAATACAACAATTTCAGATAAAGGATTAGAAGCTATTGCTAAGTTAAAGAATCTCAAAAAGGTTTATGTATGGAAAACGAATGTGACAGCTGCAGGTATAGATAATCTTAAAAAAAAGCTACCTGAAATTTCGGTTGAAGTTGGTATAAGTGAACAACAAATGGCAGAACTCGTGAAAAACAAACCGAATGAAAAGAGCGATGATGTTTATAAAAAATAGCAAAACAAAAAAGATTGACAAACGTCAATCTTTTTTGTTTTTACTAATAAGAGCTTGATATTCTTTATCCTCGTTTAAAGAATCACTATAACTTGGATATATATAATCTTCGGGGTCGTAGTTTTCGTTAGAAACTACTAATACAATTGCATTATCTGAAAAATTCTCCAAAGTATGCCAATCTTGTGGTTCGAGTATTAGCACTTTGTTTGGTTCATCTAATCCAAAAACCATTTTTTTATCTGGAGTCTCAACATAAATATCGCAAGAGCCTTGCAAGCACATCAAGGCTTGCCAAGCTTTTATATGTCGGTGGCCTCCTCTTGTTTCACCATCAGCGTTTGTAATATAGAATATACGCTTCAATGAACCGGGCAAAATGTTCTCAAAAACTGTTAAATCTCCCCTGTTACTTGAGTGAACAGGCAAAGTGAAAATTTTAGGCATAGTGGTTACAAAGGTCAGTACTCATACATGTTCGTACTATCAGTATGTTGATTCAATCATAATTGAATCGTAAACATACTAAAAACTTGTCTAAAATAATAGAAAATGAATATTTTTATCTGATTTATTTGTAAAAAAATAAATTATTCATCAGCAGCATTTAAACGGAAAAATGTTTTTATTAACTGTATTACTGAATAGGAATATTACAAATTTCTAAAAACCAATCGAATTGCCACCATCGACTGGAAGAGATACCCCCGTGATATATCGAGCGGCATCTGATGCCAAAAAAACAGCCGCCCAGCCAATGTCGGAAGGTTTACCAAATTTGCCAATTGGGGTTCGGTTTAAAGCACGGTTCATGCGGTCGGGGTCACTACCCATTGCAGTTTTCATCATGCTGGTTTCGATAAACCCTGGGGCAATGGCATTGATTCTTACGTTTTGGGGTGAAAATTCGGAAGCCAGCACTTTTACCATTCCTTCAACGCCTGATTTTGACGCTGCATAAGCCACCACTCGGTCGATTCCATAGTAGGCTGCCATTGACGATATCATGATGATTGAACCACTTTTTCGAGCAAGCATACGAGCTGCACATGCACGTGTGAGTGCAAAAACTGCACTTAAATTGGTTTGAATGATACGATTAAAATCTTCGTCGGACACTTCGAGTGCTGGACGCTTCATGTTTACCCCCGCATTATTGACTAAAATATCAATTGGCCCGTGAGTTGTTTCAATATCATTTACCAAACCTTCCAGCGATGATAAATCGGTTACATCGTTGACGAAATAATGAGCTTTTTCACCCAGCTCGGCTACGGCCTCTTTTAATGGGTCTTCTCTTCTTCCTGTAATGATAACTTTTGCACCCGAAAATACCATACACTTGGCAATATCGAAGCCAATTCCGCTTCCTCCACCTGTAATTAAGCACAGTTTTTCGTTGAGTGCAAAGGCCGTGCTATGTGATATGTGTTTACTTTCTTCTGTGAAAATTGCTCTTTCTGTCATCTTAAATGGTAAATTTCTACTAATTTTTTAACTTCTTCTAAATTTCTATTCGGTGGCGTGAGTGAACTCGGTATTGGTGTTTTTGCAAATTCTTGAAAATACAAAACACAAGCATCTCGCCACCAAATTGCTTCTTTTTCTTGAATTTTGAGTCTGGCTGAGACACTTCCAAATGTTTCCGTATCGATATATGGTTTCAGATTTGTCCAATCTTTTTGTAATTTTTGTACTTCAACAACACCATTGTAATAGCGATAACATAGCTCTTCCCAAAGGGTATTTCCTGTGCTGAGTTTTTTGTTCCAAGCAATATGGTGAAACCACATTAAATAATTCAAATCGCATTTATCGGGATTTCCCCACATTTCACGTACTTCCTTCGTGTAAAGATTTAAAGCATTACTCATTTTACCAGTTCGGTCAAATCCTAGGCCTATCGAGTCAGCACGATGGTAATAAATTGAGGTCCAATCGGGTCTTGCTGCCTTGGTTAGCCAAGGTTCTGGCCCGTAATGATGTCCTTCTCCCATCATGTGACTTAAACCCAACGGGTACGTGTAACTGATATAAGTTGGTAATGATTTTTGCATCATCTCATTGATTTGAACTTTCGCTTTTTCATCATTGGTCAAGGCCATTCCAATCCATTCTTTGGCAATTTTTTCTGAACTTAGCGTATTATCCCAGGCCAAACGCCCAAAAGCGTACCAATTTGCTTGATTGAATGGGTGGCCGCACCAGTTGGCATCCGAACCAGTATTTGCCACACCAGCCATCAACGAAACTTGAGAATTGTATAAACTTCCGTCGATGACTTTAGCAACAGTTGAGCCTTTTCCTTTGGCGTATGTATCGGTATCGAGGCATTCTTTAAACATGGGGGCTAAATAGGTGAGGTGTGTTGATTGCCCCAGATATTCTTGCGTAATCTGAAATTCCATCGCCAATTTAGTATTCGAAAAACCGCCAAACATTGGGTGAAACGGCTCACGAGGCATGAAATCAATTGGTCCATTTTTTACTTGTACAATCACCTTTTCGTCAAATTTGCCATCAAGTGGCTTGAATTGTTCGAAAGCTTCTTTGAAACGGTCGCCGTTTGGGTCGGCGTTATAAACAAATGCTCGCCAAATAACGATTCCTGAAAACGGTTTCATCGCTTCAGCCAACATATTTGCCCCGTCGGCGTGAGTACGACCGTAATCTTGTGGGCCAGGTTCGCCTTCTGAGTTGGCTTTCACTAAATAGCCACCAAAATCTGGAATGTATTGATGAATTTCTTTGGTTTTTTCATTCCACCATTTTCTTACTTCGGGGTCGAGTGGGTCAGAGGTTTTTAGGCCTCCAAGTGTGCGTGGCGAACGGAAATTTACTGAAATAAAAACTCGAATTCCGTAAGGACGAAGGACATCGGCCACGGCTTTGATTTTTTCGAGATATTCTGCCGTCAAAAATCTTGAACTTGCATTGACATTATTGATTGAGGTTGCGTTGATACCAATCGCAGCATTTGCACGAGCATATGCAACGTAACGCGGGTCAATTCGGAATGGCAGTTCATTCCATTTCCACATGGATGAGCCAGCGTAGCCACGTTCGACAGTTCCGTTGGCATTGTCCCAATGATTTAGCATTCTGATTTTTACTCTGGGATTGCTTACAATGTTTTGTCCGATTGCTTGGAGCGTTTGAATATTTCTTAATAATTCGAAGGCACCATAAAGTACACCAACGGCTGATTTTGAGGATATTACTATATTGCCATTTCTTGCAAAAATAGCAAACCCATCTTCATTTAATGATTGAGTAAGTGATTGATTATTAGATACTTCGAGTATAATTCCACCAGAAAGAGAAGTACTTTTTGGTGAGATTATTGTTTTCGTACCCAAAAGTCCCGCAAAACCCGATTGTAATTCTTCGGCAGCTTTTTGAAGGGTTGGGTTTTCGGTATTTCCTGCAATAAATTTTGAGAATTTTATATAAGAAAGTTTTTGTTTTTGGTCTTTAATTAAATCATATTTTAGCCAAAGTCTTGAACCATCATCGGCAAATACCATAATAGCGAAAAGAGAAAATATGATTGATAGAAATGCTTTTTTCATTTATAATTTAGTGATTATTAATATTTTATTTGTCTTTTGGCTCTAATAAATCCCAAAGATTTCCATACAAGTCTTCAAAAACTGCCACAGTTCCATAGACTTCTTCTTTTGGTTCTCTTATAAATCTGATACCTTTTTCTTGCATCTGATTATAATCTCGCCAAAAATCATCGGTATAAAGAAAAAGAAAAACTCTGCCGCCGGTTTGGTTTCCTACCCGACTTACTTGCTCTTGATTAGCGGCTTTTGCGAGTAAAATTGCGGTTTCGGTTGCACCTTTTGGTTTTACTACAACCCAACGCTTTTCTTCACTTTGTTTGGTGTCTTCAATGAGTTCAAAATTGAGTTTTTTTGTGTAAAAATCAATTGCTTCATCGTAATCTTTAACAAGTATGGCAAATTGGGCAATGTATTGTTTCATGCTGATAAATTTCGTTCAATCGCCATTTGTAAACCTCTGATTTCTGCCAAGCCTTTCAGTCTTCCGATAGCCGAATAACCTGGATAGGTTTTACGCTTTGTAATTCCTTCTTGTAAATCATCAAGCATTTGGTGTCCGTGGTCGGGTCGCATTGGAATCTGATTATCTGCTTGCCCAACTGATTTTCTGCGGTTTTGTTCTTCAATGACCGCTTTTACGACTTCATACATATCAACATCGCCCATTAAGTGGGCGGCTTCATGAAAATTCAGTGGGTTTTCTTCTCGTTTGGTTGTACGCAAGTGCAGGAAATGAATACGATTCGCAAACTTTTTAACCATTTTTGCCAGTTCGTTATCTTCTCTCACACCCAACGAACCTGTACAGAAAGTAATGCCGTTGGCTGTAATATCACAAGCGTTCATGAGTTGTTCTAAATCATTTTCAGTGCTTACTACTCTTGGTAAACCCAACAAAGATTTCGGAGGGTCATCGGGGTGAATGCAAAGATTTACGCCTATTTCTTGAGCAAAAGGTGCAATTTGTTGTACAAAATAATACAAATTGGCTCTTAGTTCGGCATCTCCGATGTGGGCATAATTATCAAGCAAACCTTGAAATGTATTCAAATCAAAGGCTTCTTCCGAGCCAGGTAAACCCAAAAGAGCTGTATTTTTCAGCGTTTCAACTTCTGTTGGTGTCATTACCTCAAACTTCTTTTTGGCCGATTCTCTTACCTCAATTTCATAATCTTTCTCGGCATTCGGGCGTTTTAGTATGTACAAATCAAAAATGGCAAAATCTTCCCAAACAAACCTGAGGGCTTTTGAACCATCAGGCATTTCGTAGTTTAGATTGGTACGTGACCAGTCCAGAACGGGCATGAAATTGTAGCAAACTGTTTTAATTCCACACTTTGCTAAGTTCGCCAATGAAATTTTATAGTTTTCAATCAACTTTTCTCTCGAAGGCAAGCCTTTTTTTATGTCTTCATGCACTGGCAAACTTTCAACCACTAACCATTTTAGAGGTATGTACCGAGTATTGTCTTTTTCAATGATATTTATTCTTTCTTGAATGGCTTCAACTGACCAAATTTCACCGACTGGAATCTGATGCAATGCCGAAACAACTCCTGTGCAGCCCGCTTGTCGAATATCCATTAATGAAACTGGGTCGTTAGGCCCAAACCATCGCATTGTATGTAACATTTTTATTAATTAAGAGTTAAGAATGAGGAATTAAGAATGAGATGAACTACGTTTACCATATAAATCATTAAATTTTGTGTCCAAAATTCTACATTCTCAATTCTACATTCTTCATTTATTTAGACTTATTTTTTGTGCATTTTTTTGTGCTTTTAGGGCCAGTTCGGTGGCCAAAAAGCAGTGTTCTTGGGTCATGGCTGTTTCGGTTCTGTTAAGAATGTCATCAACCAATTGTGGGCCATAGGGCAATGTTTGGGCAGTACAATCAAAATATTTTGTCTCTTTATTATCAGTTAAAAATAAATGACTTCCTCCTTCACGACCCGCCAAATCAATGTTTTTTCTGATTTCGATAAAACCTTCTGTACCGAGAATCGTCAGACGACCATCTCCCCATGTTTTTAGGCCATCAGGTGTAAACCAATCGACTCTGATGTAGCCCATTCCACCATCACCTCGGAGCATGGCATCGCCAAAATCTTCAAATTTGGGGTATTGAGGATGGTGTACATTACCAATTTGCGAAGCCACAACTTCGGCTTTTTTAGAGTTTGTAAAATACAAATATTGGTCAAATTGATGAGAAGCAATATCTGTGATGATTCCACCAAACAAATCTCTATCAAAAAACCATTCGGGGCGAGTTTTGGCATTCATTCGGTGCGGACCGAGTCCGATTGTTTGAATTACGTTGCCAATTGCCCCAGCTTTTACGAGTTCTCCAGCTTTTATAGTTGCTTTATTCTCAAAGCGTTCGCTATACATAATAGAATAAATTCGACCAGTGGCTTTTTGAACTTTACGCACTTCGGCCAATTGTTCAAGCGTTGTGATGCCTGGTTTATCAGCCATAAAATCTTTGCCAGATTTCATTACTCGGATACCCAAAGGAGCTCTTTCTGAAGCAATTGCCGAACTCAAAACCAATTGAATTGACTTATCTTCTAAGATTTCTTTTTCGTCTTTCACCAATTTTGCATCAGGGTAACGTTTGGCAAAAGCCGCAATTAAGTCAGCTTCTTTGGCAAAATAAGCTACTAATTCTCCACCACCTTTTTTTACGGCTTCCACTTGTCCGTAAATATGCCCATGATTCATGCCAATTACGGCAAATTTCAGGCGTGGTGAATCATAGATTTTTTGTGTTGAACTTTTTACAATTTCGGTCGTGTAATGCCCGAAATCTTTATTTTGAAACATCGGAAAAGCCATTAAGCCTGCGGCAGTCGATGCTGCCGCTGCCGATGTTTTTTTGAGGAAATTACGTCTGTTATTCATTTTTAATATCTTTATTATCAAGAGATTATATATAAGTACTCAATCCTAAATAGTTTATGTAATATGGTTTTGTTCGACCCCATTCGGGGTCGTATATTGGTAGAAAAAAAATTGATTACTACCAATATCTGACCCCGAATGGGGTCAAACTTCAAACTTACTAATAGTAT
>NZ_JBMLRC010000236.1:3391-7591 GCF_049241225.1 Emticicia sp. | reverse complement strand
AAAAACTTTGAAGTAATCATCATCGAAGATGGGTCAACTTTGAAGTGTGATGAGGTATGTGCGGCTTTTCAAGAAAAACTTGATTTGAAATACTTCTTCAAACCAAATTCTGGACAAGGTTTTTCTCGAAACTACGGCTTCGAGCGAGCAACGGGCGATTACTTCGTGCAGCTTGATTCTGATGCGATTATTCCTGAAAATTATTTTGAGATTGTAGATAACTCTCTAAAGAACAACTGGTTAGATGCTTACGGTGGCCCCGATGCTGCTCACGAAAGTTTCACGGATATTCAGAAGGCCATCAATTATTCGATGACATCGGTTTTTACGACAGGCGGAATCAGAGGAAAGAAGAACAATGCGGGTGGACAGTTTCATCCACGTAGTTTTAATTTTGGAATCTCACGAAAAGTGTGGGAGGAAACTGGGGGCTATACCATGACCCGCATGGCCGAAGACATTGAGTTTAGCATCAGAATTTTATCGAAAGGCTTTAAAGTTGGCTTGATTGAAGAAGCCTTTATTTATCATAAAAGAAGAACTGATTTTGGTCAGTTCTTCAAACAATTGCATTTCTTTGGTCGTGGGCGTATCAATCTTGCCAGAATGTTTCCTTCGGAACTCAAATTGGTGCATTACTTTCCGATGCTTTTTACACTCGGAGTTTTAGCTATTCCGATAATCTTCTTTATCGACAAAGTCTTATTCTTTATTGCCGTTTTTCTGCTCTTACTCTATATTATGATGATAGTGATTGACTCAGCAGTTCATAACAAAAGCCTAAAAATAGGGTTTTTGAGCGTAATTGCATGCTTTATTCAGTTAATGGGCTATGGCTTTGGTTTTATGCAGGAAAAGTTTTTTAAAGGGTGAGTTACTCTAAAACAAAAGAAACAGGCATAGTAAATAAAACATCTTCTTTAATTCCCCTAACTTTTCCACTATCCCAATTCCCGTCCATGAGTTTGATAACTCTCACAGCTTCTGTATCACAGTCTTCATAAAACCCTTTGAGTACTGTTATGTTTGTGATTGAGCCATCTTTTTTGATTAAAAATTTGATAAATACTTTTCCTTGTTTATTATATCTTTGAGCAGTAGCTGGGTACTTTAAGTTTGAAGCAATAAATTGGTACATTGCTTCAATTCCTCCATGAAAAGTAGCATATTCATTTATCTTATCGTAAGTAATTTTATTTCCACTTTCTACAATCTCACCTTTTTGTAGTTCTCCTTTTTTATATTGTTCGATAAAACTATTATTTCGGTACGTTCCTTTACAAATACCATCTGGAACGCCTTTTTTTATATTAGCTGTTAAAACAGTTAATGAATCTCTATAAAAATACAGGCCTTCTCCATTGTCAACAGACTTGTTTCCTAAATTATCCCAATAGGCAACCACTTGGTAATTAAACAAATGTGTTTGGTTGAAACCTGATATATTCATTTTTGAATCATACTTGACTATTTCTTTAGGCTTAGAACTTTCATAAAACTCTTGCCATTCACCCACTTTCGCTCCATTTTTAAAAAATCCTTTCGTCTGAATATTTCCGTTTGGATAAAAGTAAGTAGCATCACCATCTCTGATTAGAAAATCCTGTTTGATAGGTTTTTCATATTTATAAGTTAAGAATTTAGCATTGCTTTTGAGGTCAAATAGAGTTATTTCACCTTGCTCAGCAATAGGGGTTAAGCTATAAAATTTTGCTTCTTTTATATTAGAAGTGGGGTAAACTTCATTTGAAAAGTAAACAGTGTCTTTTTGTGCGTAGGCAAAAAAGACTTGAAAGAAAAAAAGTAAAAGTAAAGTTGGTTTCATGGAGTTTGAATGCCGTTTTTTTAATAATTATCAAATAAAAACTTCCTGATTTTCAAGCACTTCTTCTTTCAAATCTTCGATGATTTTATCTAAACCTTCGTACCAATCAAGGTGCGGAGAATGTGCTTCACAGCCTCCTGCGTGCGGAACACAGGCTGTGTATTGATGTTGTTTGTGGCAAGCTGGGCAGCGTGCAATCGTCTTGAAAGTATCCCAGATGTGGCCGCAATCGCATTGCCAATATTCTCCACCATCGGGTTCCCATTTACATTTTGGGCAACAAATCTTTATTTCACTCATAATTAATAATCAATGGACGACGGTCGGCAGTCCATAGTTTTTCTTTCAATCAACCGTCAAATTCACCAACACAAAAGACTTATTTTTGGTTTGAAACTGTCAAGTATTTTTTCAAATAATCAACACTTCTGACAAAAGGTTTCAGACCCAAATACAAAGACAATGCTGATAATGAATAGCCCAAAAGTTGTGTAATAAAGATTGAGTAGTGAATTTTATTTGGGTCGTTATAAACAGCATCATTGAGAAGGCCAACGGTGAGCGGGCCAAAACCAAGCCCGATAATATTGACAACAAATAAGAAAAATGCTGAGAAAATCGCTCGCATTTTGTTAGGTACAATTTCTTGAATAGCCGCCGTTGCCGAACCGTAAGGAAACGAACTAAAAAAGCAAAATCCTGCAATAAAATATATTCCAACGTTGATGTCTTCAATCAATAAACCAACCGTACAGAGCGATGCTGCTATCATTCCTCTAAATCCTGCCAACATTTTGGCCTGAACCACACCAATTTTTGTCAAATAATCAGCATACTTTCCGCCTGAAATTACGCCCAAAGTTGAAAAGACAGTCACCAAAAGTCCAAATGTTACGCCTGCTTTGGTATCTGCCCAACCATGTACTCGGCCGAGCATTGTTGGCACCCAATAGATACCCGCATAAGTAGCAAAAGCCATGAATGCCATACTAAAATTTAAGTATGAAAAAGTTTGTCGATTGGCTTTGAAGTAGGCAATAATCTCTTTGAAACTGCTTGTTTCGCTTATTTCTTTTTCAGAATCAAATTCAACTCGTTTGGGTTCTTTGATAGTCTGAACAAGAAAAACAATCAATATTCCTGGCAAGCCAATGTAAAAGAAAATCATTTGCCACGAGAAAATTTCGCCAACGAATGGCAAAACAATATTTTCTTTTCCAATCATGGTTCTGAGAGCTGCACCAATTAAAATTGATAATCCCGAACCTAAATATATGCCCATATTATAAACACTTAGTGCTGTTGCCAGTTTTTTCTTTGGAAAATAATCAGAAATTATTGAATATGCCGCTGGCGAAAGGGCGGCTTCGCCGATACCAACACCAACTCTTGCGAGAAAAAACAATGAATAACTACCCGCCATTCCACAAAAAACAGTCATAATACTCCAAACCAAAATTCCCCAGCTAATGATACGTTTTCTATTCATTCGGTCGGCCATTAGGCCAATCGGAATACCTACCAAAGTATAAAGAACCGCAAAACTGAGGCCCATTAAAATTCCCATTTGTGTATCTGAAATACCGAAAGAAGTTTTGATTGGCTTTACGAGCAATGAAATAATTTGGCGGTCAATAAATGAAGAGATATAGGCAAGCAAAAGCACACCCACAACATACCACGCATAGCGTAGCGAAGGTTTGGTTTCCATGAGGCTTAGGTTTAGATTGTGTGTGGAAGTTAAGGTTTTTTGATAGTAAATTGTAATTATTTTAATTAAAAATTTACTTATTCTTTGTTGGAAGGCGTTTCAAAACCTTTTTCAGTAAAAACACAAATAGTAAGACCCCAAGCACGGCTACCAAAACCGGTAACCAGAGCGTTAGGAGAGAAAAAATAACCGCAATCGAATTCTCGAAGGTAGCAAAGAAAGCATTGCCAAAACCACCCGTAAATTTCGTAGAAGCCAGTCGAAGAAGGCCAGTTCCTGCTTGGATTGTGCCAGCCACGCCACCACCTGCCAAAATTCCCAGTGTCCATTGGAGTTCGGGCGAGTCTATTTTAAGAAATGAAGTCGTCAGAATCGTTCCAGCCACAAACGAAGCGGGCGTTGTGATGGTATCGAGCAAATTATCAACCACAGGAATATAATAAGCCATGATTTCGGCCACCGTTGCTGCTCCTAAAATGTAGGTAGCCGTTGGGCTACTCAACCATTCAAATCCATTGGAAAGGTCAAGTACCTGAAATCGGGTAGCTAAATTGGCAACTAACATTGGTACAAACACTCGAAAACCCGAGCAAGCACTCAGGGCGATTCCTACGGCAAGGCTGATGATAAGTTCGGTCATGATTAAAAGCAAATAGATATTTTC
>NZ_JBMLRC010000236.1:0-3291 GCF_049241225.1 Emticicia sp. | reverse complement strand
ATTATTGTCCTTGACCCAACGAGAAGCCCATCTTACCATCGAAAGTATAAAGGTTTTCGGTTTTTACGGTATCAATGCCTTTTTCGATAGCACCATTGAGCAACTGAATAATGGCTTCTTTGCTCATCTGATTACCTTCGGTAGGTTTGAATCTACAACGCCAGTGGTCAGTGCAGAAAGTTTCTTCAAAACCTTCTGGCCAAACCTTGATTCCACGGTTGGTTATCATCGAAAGTTTCACTTCGTTGGTGTCGAGTGACTGTACGATAGCGGCCAACTCGTCAGGACTTTTACCTGCCCAGTGAACGAACAAATCAACACCGACCAATTCTTTTTTGGCTGGAGCTTTACGCTCATATTTTGGTAGATTAAGTGTGGTATTTTCGGCATAACTTACTGATTTTAAAAGCTTTGGCTCTTGACCAAGATTGGCAATTACCGCTTGGGCAAACTCTTTTGTACCAACTTTTTCTTTACTTACTCCTTCTTTGAAAACATCGTAGGTATGGATACCATCTTCGATAGTTTTTAGCCAAGCGTTCTGTACTTTTTCGGCAACTTTGGTTTGCCCGATATGGTTGAGCATCATGATTGCTCCTTGCAAAAGTCCCGATGGATTGGCCATGTTTTGTCCTGCTCTGCGAGGTGCCGAACCGTGTATTGCTTCAAACATGGCACATTCTTCACCAATGTTGGCCGAACCCGCCAAACCTACTGAACCCGCAATTTGAGCTGCCACATCAGAGAGTACATCACCGTAAAGATTTGGCATTACGATTACATCAAAAGCCTCTGGCGTATCGGCCATTTTTGCCGCACCAATATCAATAATCCAATGCTCGTTTTCTATTTCTGGGTATTCTTTCGCAATTTCATCGAAAACTTGGTGAAACAAACCATCCGTTTGCTTCATAATATTATCTTTCGTGAAGCACGTAACTTTCTTACGGCCGTAGTGTTTGGCGTACTCGAAAGCATAACGCACGATTTTTTCGCAACCTGGGCGGCTGATAAGTTTCAAGCACTGAACCACCTCATCGGTTTGTTGGTGTTCAATTCCTGCGTATAAATCTTCTTCGTTTTCACGCACAATAACCACATCCATAATTGGGTGTTTGGTAGCCACAAAAGGATGTAAGCTCATACACGGACGCACATTCGAGTAAAGCCCCAAAAATTTTCGGGTCGTTACGTTCAAACTTTTATAACCACCACCTTGAGGCGTTGTGATTGGTGCTTTCAAGAAAACCTTGTTGCGTCTGATTACGTCCCAAGATTCTTTGGCAATACCCGCAGTGTTACCAGCTAAATACACTTTTTCACCCACCTCAATTTCTTCGACTTCGATTTTTGCTCCTGCTGCCATCAAAATCTCAAGCGTGGCATCCATAATCTCCGGACCGATTCCGTCACCTTTTGCTACTGTAATTTTTGTCATTGCGTTTCGATTATTTTGATTTAACGCTGCAAAATTCTAAACAAAAATTCATTTATTTTTATTTATATTTGTAATGATATATATAAACTATTATTATGAATTATACACTACATCAATTACAGGTGTTTCTGAAAATTACTCAGACACAAAGTATCACAAAGGCCGCTGAAGAGCTTTATCTCACTCAGCCAGCCGTATCAATTCAACTAAAAAACCTACAAGACCAATTTGAGATTCCACTCACGGAAGTCGTTGGTAGAAAGCTATTTATCACAGATTTTGGCAGAGAAATAGCCGAAGCAGCCGAGAAGATTCTGAATGAAGTATATGCCATTAATTACAAAACAATGGCACACAAAGGCAAGCTAACTGGCCGCCTGAAAATCTCGGTTGTTTCGACTGGGAAATATGTGATGCCTTATTTTTTGACGGATTTCATTACCCGAAATGAAGGCATAGAATTGATGATGGACGTAACAAATCGGGCAAAAGTGATAGAAAGTTTGGAGAAAAACGAAGTCGATTTTTCGTTGGTTTCGGTGCTACCCGACAATCTGAAAGTTGAAAATATTGAATTGCTTCAAAATAAATTATTCTTAGTAGCAAACACCAAAAGTAAGTTTACAAAGAAAATTTACGATAAAAGTATCTTTGAGGAATTGCCACTTATCTACCGAGAACAAGGCTCAGGCACAAGGCTCGTGATGGAGCGATTTATAGAAGAAAATAAATTACCAGTCAGAAAAAAGATGGAACTGACCTCCAACGAAGCCGTAAAACAGGCCGTTATTGCGGGTTTGGGCTGCTCGATTATGCCATTGATTGGCATCAAAAACGAACTACTTCACGGCGATTTGCAAATTATTCCAGTAAAAGATTTTCCGATTACTTCGGTTTGGAATTTGGTTTGGATGAAAAATAAAAACTTCTCACCCGTAGCCGCCGCATTTTTGAAGTATGTCAAAGAGCAAAAAGAAGCCATTGTTCACGAAAAGTTTGAGTGGTTTGAAAAATTTTAAAAATTTTCTAATACTCGGGCAACGCACACAACACTTCTTGGATTATTGTCATTGAAATGAATCTACAACGCCTCATAGCATCTTGTAAAACCGCCGACCGAAAAGCTCAGAAAGCCCTATTTGAGGGGTTTTCAAAGTCTTTTTTGAGGCTAAGTTTTCGGTATCTGAACGACCGTCAGTATGCCGAAGATGCTTGCTTGGAGGCTTTTGCTTTGATTTTCGAGAACCTGCAAAAGTTTGATTATCAATCAGATGCACAAGCAGAGGCTTGGATGAAACGGATTGTGGTGAATCAATCATTGAAGATTTTGCGGAAAACGAAAACGCTTTTGTATCAGCAAATTACAGAAGATGATTTTACAGAAACCAATGAAATCGGTATTGAAGATGAACTTTCTGCTCAGGAATTAATGGTATTGATTGCACAATTGCCAGATGGGTATCGAACGGTTTTTAATATGTATGTGATTGAGGGCTACACACACACCGAGATTGCCGAAGTACTAAACATAACCGAAGGAACGTCTCGTTCGCAACTTTTCAAGGCGAAAGCCATGCTCAAGCAGAGTTTAGAAAAACAAAATTGTAGAACAGGATTGTAGGACAGAGTTTTCAACCTGTCGAAAACTGAGAATAGGAAATGACACAAGAAGAACTAAATATCAAACATAAAATTGAAAACTTATCTGAGAGCGAATTTGCTGACTTGGATATGGATTTCGATGATACCGACTTGTGGAATCGGCTCGAAGAACGATTAGATGAAAAAAAGCCACGAAAGCAAAAACCTTTATGGCTTTGGTGGGCGGCAGCGAGTTTGTTGTTAGGCGTATT
>NZ_JBMLRC010000235.1:0-2449 GCF_049241225.1 Emticicia sp. | reverse complement strand
ACTACTATCGTTACTCGCTTGAAACCATTGGCTTTTGCTCGGTTGATGGTATTATCGCACATATCATTGTTGCGGTGCCACCAATAATGGAGCATCCAACTATAAAGGTCGGCAGGGAAGAAATCTAACTGGCGGTATTCGTCCGAAACAAAGTTGATTCTGTACAGCCATTCGGTCATTTGTGGGCCGTTGAGAGCTTCGGTGGCGTGGTTTTCGCCATAAACTTTGGCGGCATCGGCCATCAGATAATCCATTCTGCTTTTAACGAGTTTTCTCAAATCGCTTACTTTTTTGCCCATTTCGCTCAACGAATCAGTTTTATATTTATCTCTTTGGGCATAAAAAACCGAGTCGGCATTTCCCCAAGCGATGCTCCATTTTTCGTCCCAGCGTTGCGAGTCCATTGCGTACATTTTCTTGATTCCCAATTCGAGCATCATTGGGTGAGCAATATAATCGTATTCATCGTCAATATAGTTGGCCACCATTTTATGCACCGAGTCCATCGAAGCAGGCAGAAACATCTTTTTCGAGTAATTAAATATAACTGTGTCTTTTGGGTTTTTCTGTAAATGTTTAGCTACGTGCCACATCTGAAAATAGCCATTTCCTGCATCGAAATTTAGATAGTGAGCCACCGCCAAATCAACACGAGCTTTCATATCTTTTGGGTTTTTATCGACAATGGCTTCATAACGAGCAATTTCTTTACCTAATTCGCTTTCCGAAATCGCTTTTCGGCTTTTTAGGCGTTCGTAGCGTTTCATTACATTTTCTTTATTCCAATAGTTTTTAATCGCTTTTTCGTCTTCGGGCGAAAGCCATTCTCCAAAAATAGCGTTGGGTTTAAAGACTCTAATTTTGGCATGAATGCCCGTTAAATCTTGCGGAGTTTTTGGGTCATAACTGTGCGATGCTCCAATCATCAATACTTCAAGGTCTTGTGTGGGTGTTTGCGGGAAGGCTGTTTGTGCGACTGCGACGAGTAAGATGAATAATAGCTTTTTCATAATTTCTGAGTGTTTGTTTTTGTTTGATGAAGCAAATTTATGGTGCTTTTGTAGGTACTAAGTAAGCTAATCGGCAAAGCGGATAATCATCTCGACCAACGAGAAAATTGACCGATGAAAGTTATTTGAAACATCTTTTGCAAGAAAAGACAGTTCGACGATTGCCATTCCTGTTCGACGGTGAAAAAGTGGCGTTTGTCGGAAAAATTTAGAAAATACTTTCAGAAAATCTATTTTCGTAGCAAATATTGTAGGACAAGTTTCTAACTTGTCAGTTTAGGTCGAAAACATTTCTAAACCTGCACAAGTTGGAAACTTGTGCTACACCACGATGAGCAAACGCCGACGTATCTTATTTCATATTTCTTTTTGGTTATTCTATATCTTTTCGGGTAATGTGCTGAACTACATTGGCGGAGGAGAATATGAGTTTAAAATAGAAGATTTATTGGGGCCACTTTCATTAAGCTCTTTGTTTTTCCGAATTACGGTTTCTTACATGATTATCTATGTTTTCAATCGTTTTTTTGATACAAAACAGTATCTCAATTTAGTTTTAGCATTTTTGGGTGTGTGTGCCATTTATATAACTGCCCGCTATCTGGTCGAGGAAGTTTTATATTTCAAGCTATTTGGCTTTCATAATTATTCCGAAGAGTCACGCCGTTTTCCATATTATGCTACCGATAATATTCAGAATGTAATCTATTATTCGTTCAATGGTTTTTTCTTGAAAATGATTGAAGATTTTTTCCGAACCGAAAAAGAAAAGAATGCACTTTTGACCGAAAAACTCAATGCCGAACAGGCTTTTCTGAAAAGTCAGCTTAATCCACATTTCTTGTTCAATACCCTCAATAATATCTATTCGCTGACACTTACAGCTTCGCCCAAAGCCCCCGAAGCAGTGCTGAAATTATCGGAATTGATGCGGTATATGCTCTATGAATCGAATGTTGAAAAAATAAATCTTGAAATCGAAGTGAAGTATCTGAAAAACTTCGTTGAGTTGCAGAGATTTCGTTATTCAGGACAAACCTATATTGATTTTCAAGTAGCAGGCGATTTACAATCGCAGAAAGTTGCTCCGCTTTTATTGATTGCGTTTGTCGAAAATGCTTTCAAGCATGGCGAAGTAAATATTGAATCTAAACCGCTTTCTATCAGTCTTTTATTGAATCAGAATAACCTAAATTTTACGGTAAAAAACTTTAAAAAAGACCAAAATAAAGACGAAGTAGGAGGGGTGGGGCTGGAAAACGTTCGCCGACGTTTAGATTTAATCTATCCAAATCAATACAGTTTGGATATTGAAGATGCGAAAGAAACCTATTTTTGTGAATTGAATTTGATATTATAGTCGATGTCTGTGAGGACATCATAGCCATCAGGTTAAGATTTTTTTTGATTGACGATTAAGAATTGATGAGCGGTTCGCC
>NZ_JBMLRC010000234.1:0-8419 GCF_049241225.1 Emticicia sp. | reverse complement strand
AACCAACTCCTCATCAGGTGTATTTTTAAATGCTTTATTTTTCAATTTTGACCAATAGGTTAGTAAAAAGTAACACTTTCTGTGTTTTTTTCATAGAATAAAATGAGCAGACTAGGAATCATAACCAATAAAGACAAGTTATTTTTTCGTGTTTTTAATAAATAAATACACTTTTACGAGTTTTTTGATTATAAGTACCAAATATTGTTTTTTTTTAATAAAAAGACAAATTTCAATCAAAAAAAAATAATAGTATGCTTGCATAATATTATTTCTTTTTTTTACTAACTTTCGAAATCTTTTAAACCTTACATTTCAAAAATAATAAAAACATGACAGCGAAAGAATATTTACAGAACACAGCTTCGAGACTCACAGCAGCAGATATTGATGGCGTAGCAACTACATTACATTTTGATTTTGGCGGAGGTGCTGATTATTCAATGGTTGTGGCCGATGGAAAAGCTGAGTTTGTGGAAGGTTTTGTAGGCACAGCTGAGTGTGTTGTGAAAGCAGATGCTGATGATTTTGTAAAAATTGCAACCGGAGAGATGAACCCAATGATGGCTATGATGATGGGAAAATTAAAACTATCAAACCCTGGTGCCATGATGAAATATGCTAAAATGTTGGGGTTGATGTAAAATGTAGAGTCCACAGTCAATAGTTGGCAGTCCACAGAATAGTAAACTTTCTTGAGTCTCTGTAAACAACTGATGATAAGCGATTAACCAGTCAACCAATAACCAATTTTCAGTAACTAATTTAATAAAACCCCCTTTTGGGAGGTCTGACGATTTTATGGCAAAGAACTATTTCAATAAAAGAAACGTGGACTTCTTGCTTTATGAAGTTCATGAGGCAGAAACGCTGACGCAACACGCTCGCTATGCCGACCACAATAAAGAGACTTTCGATATGACGATTGATGCAGCAACGCAAATTGCTGATAATCTGATGTTTCCGTTTGTGAAAGATGTCGATAAAAATCAGCCAGAACTCAAAGATGGAAAAGTAACGGTTCATCCAGCCATCAAAGATTACTTAAAAGCTCTCGGAGAATCGGGGCTCATCGGTGCTGACTTTGATTATGAAAATGGTGGAGCTCAAATGCCGGTAACGGTGACGAGTATTCTGGGGTATATTTTGATGTCGGCTAATAATGGAATGATGTTTACTGGCCTTACGGCGGGTGCGGCTCGTTTGATTGCCAGTTTTGGTTCGCAAGAATTGAAAGATACTTATATTCCGAATATGATTTCGGGAAAATGGCAAGGCACAATGTGCCTAACTGAGCCACAAGCGGGAAGTTCGTTATCGGATATTACTTCTACGGCTGAACCTTTGGAAGATGGAACGTATAAGATTCGTGGACAAAAAGTGTTTATTTCGGCGGGTGACCACGATGCTACTGATAATGTGATACATTTATTCATTGGTCGTATCAAAGGTGCTCCACTTGGCACGAAGGGGATTTCGTTATTTGTAATTCCAAAATATCGCATTGATGGCACCGATAATGATGTGACTTCGATGGGAATTTACCATAAGTTGGGACAGAAAGGCGTTCCTGCCATGCACTTGGGCTTTGGTGATAAAAACGATGATTGTATCGGATATTTGGTTGGAGAACCCAATAAGGGCTTGAATTACATGTTTCAGATGATGAATGAAGCTCGTATAGGCGTGGGTATCACGGGAGCATCTATTGCATCGGCGGCTTATTATGCGGCACTTGAGTATGCAAAAGAGCGTCCACAAAGCCGTCGATTGAATCAGAAACACGCACTTGATGCTCCACAGATTCAGATTATTCAGCACCCCGATGTGAAACGAATGTTGTTGTTTCAGAAAGCCGTTGTTGAGGGTTCGTTATCGCTTTTGCTCGAAACTTCAAAATATTTCGACCTTTCGGAAGCATCTGATGATCCAGAAGAAAAAGAAAAAGCTCATTTATTGCTCGAATTGCTTACACCAATTGCCAAAACTTTCCCTTGTGAGTATGGTATGAAAGCAATCAGTGATGCGGTGCAATGTTTTGGTGGATATGGTTTTACAGAAGATTTTCCTGTAGAACAATACTACCGAGATATTCGTATCACGCCAATTTATGAAGGAACAACGGGTATTCAGTCGCAAGATTTATTAGGCCGAAAAGTACCAATGGCAGGAGGGAAGGCAACTATGCTGCTCGCCCAAGAGGTCGGTAAAACCGTAATGGGGGCTTTGCAATATGATGAATTAAAGCGTTATGCACTTTCGCTAAAAGAAGAAGGTGAACGCCTACAAAAAGTGACCATGCACTTGCTAGGAATTGCTGGAACAGGCGATGTTGAGCGATTCTTATCAGATGCGACACTTTATATGGAAATGTTTAGTTTAAATGTGGTGGCTTGGCAATGGCTCAAACAAGCCGTTGTGGCCAAACAGAAATTAATTATTTCGTCTGATAATGCTGATGATGTGGAGTTTTATGAAAGTAAGATTCATACGATGAAGTATTTCTTCCACTACGAGATTCCGAAAACGCAAGGCTTGGCTACTCGACTGATGGACGAAGAAGTGCTGACGATTATGACTGAGAAGGAAGTTGTGATGTAAAAAAGTCAACAGTTTACAGTCAACAGTCAACAGTCCACAGTCAACAGTCCACAGTTAACAGTCCACAGTTAAACAAAACCCCCGAAATAGAAATTCTACTTCGGGGGTTTCTGTTTTACAGGCAACTATTTTTAAGTTTGTAGAAATACAATTTGTATTACTACGGACTTATGGACTGTCGACCGTGGACTAATTAATTCTTACCACTCGTCTGCGTTCCAGCAGGTTGAGATTGTTTCGCTTGTTGCATAGGGTTTTGGCCTTGCGGACGGAACGAACCTTGTTTAAATGCTTGGAACTTCGTTGGTTTTTCTGGCTCACGTGGGAATGAGTTATTTTCAGTGTCGATGTCAGCAATTTCGTAGAATGGGTCGAGTGTAAACTTCGTTACCTTTTTCTTTGTCGGAATTGTTTTCTTCACTTCTTTGTCATTCAAACGCCAGATTTCGGCAGGAATTCTAACGATTTCGTTTGTACCATCTTCATAATCCATTTTGATGATTACTGGCATTGGTAAACCACCTTTGTTTTTTACTTTCAAAACATAGTAGTTCATTCCTGACTCCAATAATTTACGTTCATCTTCGCTCAAACTTGATTTGTATTGCTCAGATTTTTGTTTGTCAGCCGAAGTTACAGCGTATCTGTCATAAGAATTATAGAAATCTCTCATCGTAGAATCAGCTTCTACAACTGTTTGCTTAATATCAGTTTGATTACGGATATTGCTCAAAGTTTGTCTTTTTGCTTCTGCGTCTGCTTTCTCAGCGGCTTTTTTAGCGATAGGGTCTTGGTTATCGGCAGCATACCATTCAACTTCTGCTAAATCTTGGTCGGCAGGCTCAACACCGTAAAACCAACCTTTCCAGAACCAGTCTAAATCAACGCCCGAAGCATCTTCCATCGTACGGAAGAAGTCGGCAGGAGTTGGTGATTTAAACGCCCAACGACGTGCGTATTCTTTGAAAGCGTAATCGAATAATTCACGACCCATTACAGTTTCACGCAAGATATTCAAGCCTGTTGCTGGTTTAGCGTAAGCATTTGGCCCAAACGCCATGATATTATCCGAACTCGACATGATTGGCACTTGTTGCGTTTTATCAGTTTTCATGTACGGAACGATGTACTGAGGCTCGCCACGACGAGAAGGGAAGTTTCTGTCCCACTCTTGCTCAGCCAGATATTGGCAGAAAGTGTTCAAACCTTCGTCCATCCAAGACCACTGACGCTCGTCAGAGTTTACAATCATTGGGAAGAAATTATGACCAACCTCGTGGATGATTACACCTATCATACCCGCTTTTACTTGTTCAGAATAAGTGCCATCTGGCTCAGGACGGCCTCCGTTGAATGAAATCATTGGGTATTCCATACCACCACCAGCAGTTGCGTGGCAAGAAATAGCCACAGGATAAGGATATTGAACCGTACGGTTTCCGTAGCTTCTCAACGTATGCTCAACTACACGAGTTGAGTACTGTCCCCAAAGTGGATTTCCTTCTTTTGAATAGAACGACATGCTCCAAATTTTGCGTCCGTTGTTATAAACATCGGTTTGCATGGCATCCCAGATAAATTTACGTGAAGATGTGAAAGCAAAGTCACGCACGTTGGTTGCTTTATAAATCCAAGTCTTTTTGCCAGTTGGTTTTCCTTTTTCTGCTGCTTCTGCCTCTGCTTGTGTAACGATAAGTACAGGCGTTTTTGAATTAGCGGCTTGTTGGAAACGCTTTAATTGTTCAGCACTCAATACTTTGTCGTAGTTTTGGCACTCGCCAGTTGCACCCACAACGTGGTCGTTTGGTACGGTGATTTCTACTTTATAATCTCCGAAAGGAAGTGTAAACTCGCCTTGCCCTAAGAATTGTTTGTGTTGCCAGCCGTTTACATCATCATAAACTGCCATACGTGGAAACCAGTGTGCAATGAAGTAGTTGTAGTTGCCATCTTTAGCAAAGTACTCCATACCTGAGCGGCCGTAATAGTTTGTGATATTGTAGTTCCAGTCGATACGGAAAGAATATGATTGACCTGGTTTTAAAACCACTGGAATATCAATACGCATCATGGTGCTGTTGATGGTATATTTCAAATCTGCTCCAGTTTTGGCATCTTTTACAACCGTAATTTTGTAGCCATACTCTTTATTCCCCGAAATTCCACCAAAAACTGATGAAGGAGCATTTACGTTTTGAAGAGCATTGAACGACATTCCTTGAGCATCAACTCCACCAGTTTTTGTCATGGCATTGATTGAACTTTTCTCGAACAAGTTTTGGTCAAGCTGCAACCACAAATAACGCAATTCATCTGGCGATTTATTGGTGTAGGTGATAACTTCCGTTCCGATGATTTTCTGATTGGCATCGTCTAATTCAGCCTTGATGTCGTAATCGGCTTTTTGTTGCCAATAGTCTTTTCCTGGAGCACCAGAAGCTGTACGATAAGTGTTTGGAGTTGGAAGTTCAGTTCCCATTTGTTCAAAACGGGTGTTTGCATTATATTGAGTGCCGCCTTGTTGGGCAACAGCAACTAATGCTTGAAGAATCAAAAGCGTAGCAAAGAGAAGTTCGCTTACGTGCAACGCTCTACCTAATACTGATAGTTTTCTCATAAAGCATGATGAAGGGTTAGTGAAATTAAGAATGTAGAATTAAAAATTAAGAATGATTTTACGTCAAACTATACATTAATTCTTCTACTTATTATTTATTAGCAAATATAGAGATAAATGCCAAAACTACCTCAGAATAAGGCAATTTCAGGGAAATTCGAGATAAATTGGATTTTACTTACGACGAGGCTTATGGGCTATCGCTGCTACTACTGCAATTTCTATGCTTGCTCCACCAGGTAAATTGGCTACTCCAACCGTTGTGCGTGCAGGAAAATCGCCTGTGAAATACTTGCCGTAAATTTCGTTTACTTTCGCAAAGTTATTCATGTCTTTGATGTAGATAGTTGTATTTACAATATCACTCAACTTGGCATCGGCGGCTTCTAAAACCGCTTTGATGTTTTCCATGATACGAACGGTTTCTGCTTCAAAGCCACCATCCACAAGTTTGCGAGTGGCTGGGTCGAGGCCGATTTGACCAGCCACAAACAAAAAACCATTTGATTTTACTGCCTGACTGTATGGGGCAATCGGCACGGGGGCTTTATCGGTCTTGATGATTTCTTTGTGCTGTGCAAAGGCAAGATTTGTGACAAAAGACAAGCATAAAATTAGTTTTTTCATGATTTCGTTGGTTTTGTATTTCGGTCTGACCGAAAATGATAGATGAAGAGAATATTTTTGCAATTTTCTTCAATTTGCTTGAAAAAGCAAGGTTTTATAAAACGAAAGAGCTTAGTTGCTGAAAACTAAGCTCTTTTGATATGAATTTTAATATTGTGGTCTAGTTATATCGTTTTTCGATTTCTTCCAAACTCATGCCTTTTGTTTCAAAAACAATATATTTGGCGAAAAGTAAACCGAGTAATACGACAGTCATGTAGATACCGAAAATTCCACCATTCGTGCCGAGCGATGTTGCCGCCAAAATCGGAAATGAATAAGCCACACCAGCATCAAAAAGCCAATGATTGAAACTACCCATACTCGAAGCAAAACCTCTGATTTTGAGCGGATAAATCTCCGAAATCAATAGCCAACCCAATGGCCCAAGGCTTATAGCAAAGAAAATTATATAGACATAAACTCCGCCCACGAGCATAATTTTTTGTAGTTCGGGGCTGAGAGAGTCTTTCATGTAGAAAGCCAAACCAACGGTTGCCAAACAAACCGCCGTTCCGAGAAGACCAGTGTAAAGAATTTGTTTCCTACCAAATTTATCTAAAATCATAATGGCTAAAAAGGTAGAAGCTGCATTGATTACACCCACACCCACTGTGGCGAGTGCAGCCGTATTACCATCGGGAAATACATTTTTGAAAATATCGGTCGAAAAATAAATAATGGCGTTGATGCCCGAAAACTGTTGAATAAAGAAAATGCCAATACCAATAAACAGCGGAATACGTAAACGCTTGCTAAACAGCATTCTCCAGTCGCCTTTGTTGTGTTTTTCGTCTTCGATTATTTGTTTTGTTTGTGCCAATTCAGCCTGTGCTTGACTTGGTTCACGTAAGCGATTCAACACTTCGAGAGCTTCGGCATCTCGGCCTTTTCCAATCAACCAGCGTGGACTTTCTGGCACAAAGAACATTCCGACCATTAGAATTGCGGCAGGAATAAAACCCGTCCAGAACATACTTCTCCAACCATCTTCTTGCTCGGCAAAGAAATAGCCAACCACATAAGAAAGTAAAATTCCGAGTGTAATGGCGAGTTGAAAGAAAGTTACAAGTTTACCTCTTTTATCGGTCGGAGCGATTTCTGCCAAATAAAGTGGCACGGTTGAGGCTACGATTCCAATCGCTAAACCCAAAAACAAACGCCCAATGATTAGGAACGAAACTGATGGAGCGATAGCGGTAATAATTGAACCAACAACAAAGACAAAAGAAGCAATGATATTGATTTTTTTACGGCCTAATAAATCGGTCAAAGGCCCGCTAATAAACGGCCCGGCCATACCGCCAAACAAAACCGCACTTACGATAAAACCTTCGGTTTCGGGGCTTGGGTTGAATTTTGTACGGAGTTGAGGCAAGGCAACATTAATAACGCCTGTATCAAAGCCAAAAAGTAGGCCGCCCGTTGCAGCAACGGCAGCAATGAAATAAAGAAGCGAGTTTTTATTCATCAGAACATTTAATAGGTTAAGTAAGTATTAGGATTACAAATAAACTAAACTTTAGTGAAAAATGCCTAAATTTCGGTTTAATTCGTAAGACAACTTTCTATCTTACCATCACAGAGAATAAAAATTTGAAGAGAAATCTTATAATTTACATACTGTTAAGTAGTCCACAGTCAATAGTCGACAAGTCCACAGAAAGTTAATGGGCTTATAAACAGCCTCTTAGCTATTTATAGAATTGTCGATTATATAAATCTTATTACTTAAGTAATTTATTATCAATTCTTTGCTTACTTTTTTTTGAAAAAAAGTAACAAAAAAACACGAATCTTACAATCACCTCTTGTAAAATTTGGCAATAATTTGAAAGGACTTACTGATTTACTCCGCCAAATTTTACAAACGGCGTGTAAGATTCATTTAATGTACACTTTTTTATTGTTATTTTTTGCTGAGTTCTTATCAATATTCAATGTTTTTAGAAAAAATATATCTTTCAAATTTCAAAAATTACGAAGAAGCAAACTTTACGTTTTCGAGTCAGGTAAATTGTATTGTGGGCGAAAATGGTAGTGGTAAGACCAATTTGCTTGATGCGGTCTATTTTTTGGCCTTGAGTAAAAGTGCCATTCATAGCCAAGACGCTCTCAATATCAATCATGATGCCGATGTAATGATGATTGATGGGATTTTTAGGAAAGGAGATAAAAAGCACCAAATAACTTGTTCAATTCAGCGTGGGCAGCGAAAGGTTTTGCTACACGACAAAAAGCCTTACGAACGACTTGCCGACCACATCGGGCAGTTTCCTGTGGTTTTGATTGCCCCCGATGATACCGAATTGATAAAGGATGGGAGCGAAGGCCGTCGTCGTTTTTTTGATGGAGTGCTTTCGCAAATGGATAATGACTATCTGACTGACTATCAGCATTATAATAAGCTTCTCGACCAGCGGAATAGCCTTTTGAAAATTTTCTTTGAGCGAAATTTCCTCGACCAAGATTTGCTTGATACTTACTCCGACCCTTTGGTGAAAATTGCCATCAGGATTTTTGAACAACGAAGAA
>NZ_JBMLRC010000233.1:0-8340 GCF_049241225.1 Emticicia sp. | reverse complement strand
ATAAGGTTTTGATTCTAATAAACAGAGTACAACAGTTGTAATTTGATAAAAAAAACGGAGGTAAGTTTACCTCCGTTTTGCTTTTTTAGGGTTTGTTGTCTCCTCTGTGATTTTCGTTTCTTGGCTCTTTTCACCCAAATATTGGGCAAAATCTATTACGGAGTTCTTTATTATGGTATATTCGTCCTTTGTTAGGAAATACAATCATAAGAAAGAGTCATATTTGTCGTGTTAATTCGAAGCCAAGACCACTACATATTCAAGTAAATATACTTTGCTAATTAAGACCAATGGATATAATTCAATTTTTTAATAGAGAAATGAAATTTTCTGAAGAAGAAAATCTCATATTGGAGCAGTCATTTGGGGTAGAATATTATGCTAAAGGAACTACAGTTATTCAGCCAAATAGTTTTTCCCGAAAAGTTTTTTTCATCGAAAAAGGCTTATTACGCTGTTATTATTACAAGGAAGGAAAAGATATTACACACTTCTTCTTTGATGAAGATTCATTTACAGCACCACTCAACAGTGTTTTTTATAATAAAGTGGAAGCCTACGGTTGGGAAACTTTGGAGGAAACAACGCTTCGAGTAATTCAATATGATGATTTACTAGATTTATTTGTTAAATATCCTAGTATTCAACGCTTCTTTTTTGGGGTTTCTTTGGATATTCTCAATTCTTATGCTCTCAAACTTGAATATCTTCAGTTTTATACTGCTGAAGAGCGATATGCCAATCTACTTGAAACCAACCCCAAAATCTTAAACCGCGTCTCATTAGGACATATTGCCTCATATTTGGGTATCACTCAGCAAACCTTAAGTGTAATTAGAGGAAAAAAATAATGAACCATTTTTCATTTTTTAAGATTTCTGAAAAGTTTTTATCCAAATTCTTGCGTGCTTTGCATTGTAATTAATCAATCACAAAGGCATAGAAACATGGAAACTCACTATATCTTTTTGGCCTATCATGTAGGGATTGCTTCTGTTTTTCCTTTGATTAAGGAGAAACTTGCTAATCATGCTCAGGTTTCGCTTCTTTACTATTCATCCAATCATCTTTACGATTTTCAAAAAGAATTAGGGATACTGCAATATCATTTTAATTCTCAGCTGTACATAAGTTATGAATCCGATTACACCGAACATAAAGGGCTATTGAAAAATGACAATATCGAGGCAATCATCAATGCCAACACTATTCCTAATATGTGTTTTATAATTTCGGGCAATCAGCTTTTTTCAGAAAGAATCAAAAATGTACTCCTTTTCTTAGGGGCAAATAACATCATTGTTCAAGAGCAATATTTTGTGGCCTAAGTTAATGGGTAAAATATAATCTAACTATTGGACTTTCGGCATTGAGTGATGGGTTCTCAGAAAAATATCTCTCTTGTATTTCTAGGAGCTATTTTGCTCAATTCTAACGGCGTATGCCCAAAAGAGTGCTATTACTTTTTTAGAAAAAATTTTTATTCACAACTCATAATTCAGCACTAATACATAGTACCCCATACAAACAATTTACCAAATCTATCAAATCACAAGCACATGAAATTTTATCTCATGCCTGTTGCCCTATTGCTTTTAGCGTGCAACAGCGAACCAAAAGAAGTACAAAAAGAAGAAGCGATTCTTGTAAAAACAGAACAAGTAGCAAGCACAAGTATTCAATCAGAAATTGCTATCAGTGGCAGCATTGAAGGCTCTACTACCGCCCGTTTGGGTTTTATGGTAGCTGGTAAAATAAAAAGTATTCATACTAAAGAAGGACAAAATGTATCAAAAGGGCAACTAATAGCCAGTTTAGACCCCAGTAATTATGTGATTGCCAAGCAACTTTCAGACGTACAAGTAAATGCCACTGCCGATGAATACAGCCGTTTGAAACAGTTACGTACAAGAGGAAGCGTTAGCGAAAGTGACTTCTCTAAAGTTTCTTTTTCCTTGGAAGAAGCCCAATTACAACAAAAACTCCAAGCCAAAAATGTAGAAGATACCAAATTGTATTCGCCTATCAGTGGTGTTTTGCTAAGTAAGCAAACAGAAGTTGGTGAAATTGTGGGTGTAGGTACGCCACTATTTGTACTTTCATCAATCCAAAAAGTACTTGTATCGGCATTTATTCCAGAATCTGAACTCCAACATATTAAAATTGGGCAAAAAGCCATGATTTACATTGGTGCATTGGATAAAACTTTTGAAGGAAAAGTAAGCGAAGTAGGAGCTGTTGCCGACCAAGCTACCAGAGCCTTTACCGTAAAAATTACCCTAGAAAACAAAGGTTTACACATTCGTCCTGGGATGATTGCTGAGGTAAAATTGAATAACAACCAGAGCAAAGAAAGCATTTTATTACCATCGTCTTGCATTGGTAATGATGCCAACAGCCAAAGCTATGTTTATGTAGTGGACAAAACATCGGGCAAGGCTTTCAAACGTAATGTGAGCCTCGGTAAAATCGTCAACAACAAAATTGAAATAGTTGCTGGCCTATCCTTGGGCGAAACCGTAGTAACATCAGGACAAACCAAGCTTTCAGATGGCTCACATATCATCCTTTCAAAATAATTAAGCAATATGAATTTTATAGAAGCAGCACTTAAATATAAGCATCTTACGCTCTCAGTCTTGTTGATGCTCTTTGCCATTGGCGTAAATTCATTACTTGAAATGCCACGCCGAGAAGACCCCAAAGTAACGATTCGTCAGGGACT
The DNA here is from genome assembly GCF_049241225.1 of Emticicia sp. Lineage (NCBI taxonomy): Bacteria > Pseudomonadati > Bacteroidota > Cytophagia > Cytophagales > Leadbetterellaceae > Emticicia > Emticicia sp. The sequence continues at coordinate 5,615 of NZ_JBMLRC010000233.1, read as the reverse complement.
TGTAATTGCCCTATTTCCCGGTGCAAAACCTGTACAAGTAGAAAACCAAGTAACCAAAAAACTGGAGCAATACCTTTTTCAGTACGAAGAAGTAGATAAAACCAAAACCTATTCTACTACCAAAGACGGTATAGTGATTATCAATGTAGAGCTTACCGAAAAAGTAAAACAACCCGATATTTTTTGGAATAAGCTCAGACATCAGTTGTTGATTTCAAAGGAATTAGATTTACCAAAAGGTGTGCAAGGGCCACTTGTAGATTCCGACTTTGGTGATACCGAAGCAATGGTAATTGCCTTAGAAAGTAACAATGCCACTTACGAACAGCTAAAAACTTATACTCAAAAAATGGAAGCTGCCATTCGTACTTTGCCTGCGGCTTCAAAAGTAAAACGTATTGGTGAGCAACAAGAAGAAATTGTGGTGTCGTCGAGCTCCGAAAAATTATCACGATACCATATCAACCTTGGGCAGGTAGCCGATTTGCTACAATCGCAAAATAGTATCAACGCAACAGGTAAAGTAAAAAATGAGCAAGCTGAAACCTCACTTTATACAAATGGATATTATCGCACAGAAAACGATTTGGCGAATCAAATTATCGGTACTTCATCGGTAGGAGCAGTTGTAAAACTGGGTGATGTAGCCTCATTACAAAGAGATTATGCCGAGCCAGAAAGTATTATTACCGTGAATGGCAACAAAGCCATGTTGCTTTCCATACAAATGCACGAAGGCAATAATATTGTAGATTTTGGTAAAGAAGTAGAAGCCAAAATTAAGGAAGCACAAAAGTTGATTCCAGCCAATATTAAAGTAACTACGTTGGTATCGCAACCTACTTTGGTCGATAAAAATATTTCACACTTTATCAAAGAGTTTTTCTTGGCAATAGTTTCGGTAATTGTAGTTGTCATTCTGTTATTACCTTTCAGAATTGCCTCAGTAGCAGCGATGGCAATACCCGTAACAGTAGCCTTGACTTTTGCCTTGATGAATAGCATCGGCATAGAATTACACCAAGTTTCGTTGGCGGCTTTGATTTTGGTATTGGGAATGGTGGTGGACGATGCCATCGTAATTGCTGATAATTACGTAGAATTATTAGACGAAGGCGTAAACCGCTGGGAAGCCGCTTGGCGAAGTGCCTACGACCTCATCATTCCAGTGTTGGCGGCTACCATTACCATTATTGCCTCGTTTATGCCCATGGTTTTGCTCAGAGGTTCTACGGGTGAATTTATCTTTACTTTGCCTATTACGGTTGCCATTGCCCTCATTGCCTCATACTTTGTGGCTTTGGTACTTACGCCTTTGTTGTGCTATACTTTTATCAAAAAAGGTTTGCATAACCACGGCGAAGAAAGTAGCCACAAGAAAGAAAAAAAATCTGTCTTGACCTATATGCAGGATGGCTACAATGTAGCATTAGACTGGTGTGTTAAATTCCCTAAACTGACCATTTTGGGAAGTATTATTTCGGTAATGGCAGCGTACTTTTTGATGACTCATGGGGTAAGAGAACTCTTTTTTCCACCAGCAGAACGCAATCAGTTTATCGTAGAAGTATGGATGCCCACAGGCACAAAAGTAGCCAAAACGCAAGAGGTAATTTTAGAAGCTGAAAAACTTATCAAAAAAGATAAAAGAGTCAATGATTTCGCTACGTTTGTGGGTACATCGGCACCAAGATTTTATTACAATTTCGCCCCAGAAGTACCAACAACCAATTACGGGATTATTTTAGTAAACACAACCAACGAAAAAACGGCCGAAGAACTCAGCGAAGAACTCAGAGAAAAATTAAAAACCCTTACTACCGAAGGTACTTTTTTTGTAAAACTCATGCAACAAGGTTCGCAATTAATGGCTCCCGTAGAAGTACGAATTGTAGGAGAAGACATCGCTCAACTTAAAAATATTGGTAGTCAGGTCGAAAGTATTTTGAAGAAAAGCAAGGGAAGTTTTTTAGTAAGAAATGATTTTGCCGAAGATAGCTATGGTATTGATTTAAGAGTAAAGGAAGAAGCCCAAAAGCTTGGTTTTACTACCTCAAGTATTGCTCAGATGGTTTATACAGGTTTTAGCGGTTATCCGATTTCTACGATTTACGAAGGAAATAATCCTGTCAATATCGTTTTAAGATTAGACAAAGACCGTCGTAAAGATACCCAGGATTTAGAAAATATTTATCTTACTTCGCCTGTGACGAATGCAGAAGTACCACTTCGACAAATTGCCGACTTAACACCGCAATGGCAAACAGGTAAAATCATGCACCGCAACGGCGTAAGAACCCTAACGGTACAAAGCGAAACCATGCCCAATGTTTTGCCGGCCGAATTGCTGGGTGAAATAAAAGACGACATCGAAAAATTACAATTGCCAAGCGGTTATCGAATTGAGTACGGTGGCGAAGAAGCCAACAAAGACGAAGTATTTGTAGATATGGTCAGTGCCATGCTGATTAGTTTAGTACTGATTTTCTTTATCTTACTTTTCCAATTCAAAAATCTCAAAGAAGCATTTATCATCATGCTAACTATTCCTTTGAGTTTGTTTGGAGCAATCTTCGGCTTGTACATCACAGGAAACAACTTTAGTTTCACGGCTTTTATTGGCTTGATTGCCCTGTCGGGAATTGTGGTTCGGAATGCCATTATTTTGGTGGACTATACCAATATTTTGATAACACAAGGCATGGACATAAAAACGGCGGCCATCCTTGCTGCTCAACGTCGCTTGCGTCCTATTTTCCTTACGGCTATGGCGGCGGCCATTGGCGTAATGCCCATGATTATTTCTAAATCTGCCATGTGGGCACCTTTGGCAAGCGTACTCGCTTTTGGGGTAGTCTGGAGTATGATTATGGCATTGCTAACCGTGCCAGTGCTGTACATTGGTTGGATAAAGCCCAAAGACAAAACTCAATTTTCACAAGATTCAAAAATACTTGTTTCCCATGAAGCTTAATATCAAAAGCAAAATTTTATTGCTACTCGTTTTATTAATGAATGCTTTTGGCTTGAAGGCACAGTCGAAGCAAGCATATTCTTTACAAGAATTGATAGAATCAGCCTTGAAAACCAATCAATTACTAACAATTAAAGATTGGCAAATTCTGGAAAAAAAGAGTAAACTCCGTGAAGATAATATCCGAAAATATCCTGCGGCTTCTTTAGACGGAAACTATCAATATAATTTCAAATTAGCAGAATTAACTATTCCTGCTGGAGTACTTGGCTCGGTAACAACCAATACAGGTACAGAGCAATTGTTGCCACAAGAAAGTAGCAAATTTACCCTAGGCGAACGCCATACGTATGGCATGGGCTTGTCTATCTATCAGCCCATTAGTCAGCAAGGGAAAATCAAAACAGGTTTAGACCTCAACCTTCTTGATATTCAACTGACCGAAAAAGAAAAGCTCAAAGCCAGTCAGCAATTGCGTTTGTCGATTGAAAAACTGTATTATGGCGTATTAATCGTTCAGAAAAAAACAGAAGAATCAAAAGCAAAATTGGCACTTGCCAAAGCCAAACTTTATGATGCGGAAGGAGCGTTGAATGCAGGAAAAATCGTCAGCACAAGTATTGCAGGTTTGCAGGCAAGTATTGCCGAAGAAGAACAAAACAGCATGAAACTGACGATGCAAGTACAAGATTATCTCAGTGATTTGAGCTACCTAAGTAATATCAAAGCTGATTCATTAGTCATAAAAGATATAGATTTGCGTCAAGAATCACTGAAAGTATTAGACGAATACAAAGCCGATGCCGCCGCCAATCCTGATTTGCAAATCGCAGAAATTACAAAGGAAAAAGCATTACTTGGCCTAAAAGCGGTACAACAAAGCAATATTCCAGATGTAGGAGCTGTGGCTGGTTATTCGTATCAATACGGTAATCCGATTTTACCAACGGTAAACTTTTTTGTTGGATTGAACCTGAAATGGAATTTGCAAGACCTCTTCACCAACAAAGAAGTAATGAACCAAAGAACTTATCAAGTAAAGCAAGCCGAAGAAAATATTTCCTACCTCAAAAATCAGTTGAATAGCGAAGTAGAAAAAGCTTGGAGAAAAGTAAATCAATCTAAAATTTTGATTGGCGTGGCTCAAAAAGTAGTGAAGTACCGCCACGATGCTCTTAAAGAACAAAATGATAGAAAGGCATCAGGCATGAATATCAATACAGAAATGCTTGATGCACAAGCCCACTTAGCACAAGCCGAAGCCGACCTTTATGCCGCCGACTTATCTTATTTGGTAGCCGTGGCAGAACTGAATAATTTAATTGGCAAATAAAATTTTCACTTTTCATTAGCAACTGATACACGATTGGGTGTATTAGTTGCTAACTTGTTGTATGACAAATGTTGAAATCCTTTACCACAAAATTATCACGATACTGATACTTTCGGCTTTATACACCGCCGGAATTGGATTATTCTTTTATGTAAAATTATTGGGTACAGAAGAAATCCTTCTGATTAAACAAAGCTCTCGTTTTGTGATTGTTCCATTGAGTATGGCAATTGGCTTTGTTATATCGCTTGTCATCGGAATAGCCGAGTTGTTTTTATTTGAAAAATGGACAAAATATTCATTCCTAAAATTTGTACTTTATAAATATGGGTTGATTGTTACAACCATCATTTTGGGCGAAATCTGCTTATTTGTCCTCTTAGAAAATAGAAGCGTTCCGATAGAAAAGGTATTCAACGACCTTCCTAATTTTATCAAAAGCGATACTTTTATCGCTATTTTCATTTACCTACTGGTATTTAGTATTGCCCTGAATATCTGGGAAGCCGCTACCGAGTACCTCGAACCTGCTGCCATTTTAGACTCACTCGTGGGTCGATACAAACAGCCCCAAGAAGAAGACTTAACGTTTATTTTTATAGATTTAAAATCCTCTACTCGCTTGGCAGAAAAACTCGGACATAAAGCATACAGCCAATTGGTTGATGAATGTTTTGCCCTATTGACCAACTGCCTTTATCAGCACAAGGCAAATTTGTATCAATTTGTGGGCGACGAAGCCGTTTTGTTTTGGCAACGAGATTTTGCCAGTAAAACCGCCGCACCCATCCATTTATATTTTGATTTTTGTCGAGCCATCGAAAATAAGCAGGAAGAGTTCATAGAGAATTTCGGAGAAGTACCCCATTTTCGGGCTGCCGTTCATGGTGGAATTGTTACCGCCACAGTCATAAAATCAATGAAAAAATGTATTGTTTATCACGGCGATGTGCTCAATACTTGTGCCAGAATCATGAGTCTTTGTAGCCAATATAATGTTGATTTATTGGTATCCCAAGATATCAAGAATTGCTTAAGTACTCATAAAGTTTATAGCGTAAACCTTGCTGATGAGGTGTTTTTACGAGGAAAAGAACAGCAGACAAAGATTTATACAGTGCAATTCAATAAGCATTAAACAACTTGTCATGATCCCAGGCACAAAAAAGGTTAGTAGGAACAAAGGTGAGCTAGTGAGCAAAATTTGATTTAAGTTGTTTGCAGAAGGCATAAGGCAAAAAGTATTGGATTGTTTTTTTAGTAACAGTAAAATTTTTGCCGAATGCCTACAGCCGAAAGTCAAAAACT
>NZ_JBMLRC010000232.1:0-6990 GCF_049241225.1 Emticicia sp. | reverse complement strand
GTAAAACTGCTACCCAAGATATCGAAGCAGGAACAGCTTTGAGTTGGGAATTGGTGAAGTAGCTTTTAAAATAATTTAGGAAGTTTAAGGAAGTCTTCGCTTTGAGCGAAGACTTCCTTGTTTATTTAACTATTTTCATTAATAAGTCGGTTCAGTAGCTGCTTCATGGAGTGGCAAGATAACCGAAAATTTGCTTCCTTTGCCAAATTCACTTTCGACTTCAATTTTTCCACCTTGAGCTTCGATAAATTCTTTGCTGATGCTCAGCCCCAAACCAGTCCCCTCTTTTTGTGTTCCGGGAATTCTGAAGTATCGGTCAAAGATTTTTGATAGATATTGCGGAGCAATGCCCTGTCCAGAATCAATGATTGAAAATTTGACGGTATCTTTATCGGAAGAAATACTGATATTAATAATCGAATGTTCGTAAGAATAGCGAATGGCATTTGAAATCAGGTTGGTTAGTACCCAAGCGGTTTTTTCGCTATCAACAAAAACCTCGGGTGTTGGCGTCGGCGTACTGGTGCGAAGTTCGATTTGCTTTTGTTCAGCCGCATTTTTATTCGCACTGATGGCATAATTCAGCATTTCTTGCGTATTGGTCGGTAAAAGATTCAGTTGGATACTTCCACTCTCGACTTGGGTAACATTTAGCAACTCGCTCGTTATTCTCAGCAAGCGATTTGTATCGTCTTTTATGCTGTCAATCAAATCTTTTTGTTCTGCATTCAATGGCCCAATTTGATTGTTTTCCAAGAGTTGCACACTCATTTTGATAGATGAAATTGGCGTTTTGAATTCGTGCGAAACCGTAGCGATAAAGTTAGTTTTGGCAAAGTCCAGTTCTTTGTATTCGGTGATATTCTGCAACAAAATCACATTCCCGATGCTTTTTTCATGCTCTTCGCCAGTCGGAATGATATTTATTGGAATCAGTTCTTTTTCAAAATAACTTTCTTTATTGTCGGCATAGATTTTAATAGGTTCAATTTTATGTATAATGCTATTATCTGCATTGATGAATAAATCTTTGGTGAGTGTCCGAACCAAATCATTATTAGCTGCAATCTCTTGAACAGGTCTATTTAGTACATCTTCTGACTTTAATCCTGTTATTTTCAAGGCATTATTATTCATAAAAAGCACTCTATTGGCTTCATCCAAGCCAATTACTGGCTCTCGCATATTATTGATGAGAGTTTCGGTTCGCTTCTTTTCCATCAATAATTTCTCGATATTCCCAGCTTTGTATTCTTCCAATTTTTGAGCCATTGTATTGAACGATTTCGCCAAATCGCCAAACTCATTGTGGCCCTCAAAATGCACCCTTTCTGAATAATTTTCGGAAGCAATTTGCTTGATACTCTTAGTCAGTTCGGAAATTGGATTGGCAATATTATTGGGTAAATTCACCAAAAGCGTAAAGGCGATTAAGAAACAAACCGCACCGATTAGCCCAATCCAAGCAATGGCACTATCGGAGGTTCTCTCGGCGATACTACTTTTTCGCTGAATAGCCTGCATATTGAGCAATATTATGTCAGAAATATCGCTTCGGATTGTTCGGATTATTTCAGAATCAACGTTTTCTTTCTTTAGTTGCTCAAAATCATTGCTTAGTTTATCGGTGAGTTCCTTCTCTCCTACTTCTGTCACATTACTTTGCTGTTTCCTTAGATTTTCTTCAAAAAACTTTAGTTCTTTTTCAGAAAAAACGTTTCCGTTGAGTGCAATGAGCATATTTCGGGAATAGTCGATGGTGTTGTAATTTGCTACCAAAATATTCTTGGTTTCGGTCGATAATTTATGAATAAACACCGACCCGATAACCGTAAGTAGGGTTATCATTAAAAACAGAAGTCCAATGCCCGAAATGAGTTTATGTTTGATTTTCATTAGCTTAGAATTACAAGGTCAATATCGCTACTGGAGAGTTTTTTGAGGAGTTCGTTGAAAACATTAGTTGCTAAAATGATTTTAATTAAGCTAAAATGCGGTTTTCCGATACAAATCGTTGAAATTTTACGTTCTTCGGCTTGCTGCATAATTGCCTTTACGATTTCAGCATTTTCAACTTTGATGATTTCTGCTCCCAATTCGGTGGCTAATTTAAAATGATTGATGAGATGCCGTTGCTTATCCAACGGAATTTTATCGGCCGACTCTTTGGGTGTCTGCACGTAAAGTACAAACCATTTACTGTTATAATAGTTGGCCAAACGAGCAGTTTTACGAATGACGGTCTTGGCCGTATTAGCATTGCTGCTAATACAAGCCAAAAAACGCTCGTGTTTGATAGTATTAACTTTCGTAATTTCGGACTCAACTTTTCGCTCAACTTGCGAGGCTACTTCTTTCAGAGCCAACTCACGAAGCTGCAAAATATGCTCACTCTTAAAGAAGTTTTTCAGAGCCATTTCTACTTTATCGGGCTGATAAATTTTCCCTTCTTTTAAGCGTGAAATAAGTTCGTCGGCCGTGAGGTCTATATTTACTACTTCATCAGCTTGGGCAATAATGCTATCAGGAACTCGCTCTTTTACTTCGATGCCCGTGATGGTTTTTACTTCTTCGTTGAGGCTTTCGATGTGCTGAATATTCAAAGCCGAAATAACGCTGATGCCTGCTTCCAAAATTTCAAGCACATCTTGCCAACGTTTCTCGTTTTTGCTACCTTCGATATTGGTATGTGCCAATTCGTCAACAATTACTACTTCTGGACGGGCATTGATTACGGCCGAAACATCCATTTCTTCCAGTTCTTTGCCTTTATAAAATATTTTTCTGCGTGGAATAAGCGGTAAGCCTGCCAGTAAATCGTGTGTTTCTTTGCGGTTGTGCGTTTCGATGAAACCAATTTTCACATCGATGCCATTCTTCAAAAGCGTGTGTGATTCCTGCAACATTCGGTAGGTTTTTCCTACGCCCGCACTCATTCCGATATACACTTTGAATTTCCCCCGCTTCGATTTCTTGATTAAATTGAGAAATTCTTGAGCAGATTTTTTGGTTTCTTCCATCAGTAATTTTGTTAAAAAACAATTTATAGAGCAATGGCAAACGAGGTAGTTAGAAACACATTGGAATTTTGTGGACGATTATCACTCATAAAAATCATGTCTTTACTTTTGAAAGTTCGGGCTTCTACTCGCCACAATAAATTTTCATTTATTTTATAATCATAGTTTAACGAATACCCCCAGGTCTGAAAACCATTTTGGGTATTTGTTGCTATAATTACGCCATTTTTATCATTATAATGTTCAATTCTGGCCGCAATAGCAGACTTTGAGTTAGGTGTTACTCGGCAAATCAAAATTGGACTGTACCAAGAATTGTATCTACTACTACCCTTTTGTTTTTGCTCTACGCCATAGTCAAGTCCGACAGTAAATCCGATCTTATCAGTTGCTTGATAGATGGCATAAAAATTATGAAAATACCTCATTTGTTTTACACTATCTGGCTTGTCGCTTCCGAGATATGAGCTACTATTGAGCGTTAATTTTGCATTGGGTTTATAAGTTATTTGATGTCCAAAAGCAGGTTGATTATTTCCATCAACTAACTGTATTCTCTGCCAACCATTTAACACCAAACCCGCAAGAAACCATTTTTCATTTCGGGAAGTATAAGAAAGTTTTGCCCCAGTTTCAAAGTAAGGTGAATTATCGGCCATCAGACTTCGGGTAAGATTCCAACAATCTTTACTGATGGCACTTTCAAAACCTATGTGCGAGGGCATTACGCCCATATCCAGCCATAAATTATTATTTTTTGCTACTTTTACCCCCACATTCGCCTCATAGATGTTCTTCAAAACGCCCACTTCGGCAGCATAATTGGCATTCATGTAAGTTCCCGTAGCAATGCTCAAATTTGCTCTCAGAGCATCGTTTTGATAGGCCGCTTTGATAAATCCTAAATTGATATTGACTTCATTGCTACGGTTGTGTGAATAAATAAAACTCGGGCGTGTGTGGCTGGCTTGATTAGCTACAAAAGTATAGTAGGTTTCTAAATAAGCATTGATTACCAAATTGGGTTTTGTACTATCTTTTTGTGCGTAAAGAGAATTATTAAATGCCATCAGACAAAACAGCACCAATAATTTGATTTTCGAATAATTCATTGATTTTATGATTTGGATTTGTGAAAAAATATTTGACTTCTATATAAAAGAGAGATACCGTTAACTGTTTCTATTCTTAGTTTCCCCTCTTTTTTTAAGCAGGGCGATTAAGTTCTAAGTTCTGTTTTTTCAAGCCCTTCTCCTGTGAGGAGAAGGGTTGGGATGAGGTAAAAAAGTCTATATTTTTGCTAAAATGTCAGATTTTGACCTCACCCTAAATCCCTCTCCTGAAAAAGGAGAGGGACTTTTCTCAGAACTTAACACCCCTGCTTTTTTAAGGAGGGGAAATTTCAGACCCCATCAACTTTCTGTGAGAAAATGATATATGAATACTTTGCAAGCAAAACCACTCTAATTCTTTAACTCATCAAGTGCCAAATTTAACTTTAAAACATTGATTTTTTCAGGGCCGAATAATCCGAGTAATGGCGGTTCGGTGTTTGAAATAATCAATTGTTTGAGATTAGCCTCAGCAATTCCTCTGATTTTTGCAATTCTTTTGATTTGAATCGTTGCGGCTTGTACCGAAATATTTGGGTCTAAACCACTTCCGCTTGCGGTGACAATATCGGCAGGAATTTCTGATTTTTGTACACCTGGGTTATGCACCAAAAATGTATCAATTCGGGCTTGAACTTCCTTCAAATAATCTGGGTTTGAAGGTGCTTTATTGCTTCCTGCACTTCCTGCGGCATTATAAGCCACCGCCGACGGACGAGATTGAAAATATTTATCATCGGTGAAAGTTTGACCAATATTGGCGTAATATGTTTTGTTGTTTTGAGAAATAATTTCTCCTTTGCCATGATTGGGAGCAAACTGAGCAATCCCAAAAACGATAGCTGAATAGATTCCGACAAAAAACAATAAACTTACGATTGTTAGACGGAAAGCTGAAAAAATATATGCGTTCATGATTTCTGAAATTTAAGATTTTAAATAAACATTGCTACTACAACGTCAATAATTTTGATACCTACGAATGGAATAATGATTCCACCCAAGCCATAAATCAGTAGATTTCGACGAAGTAATGCACTTGCTCCAATGGGCTTATACTCAACACCTTTCAAAGCCAAAGGAATAAGCATCGGGATGATGATTGCATTGAAAATCACTGCCGATAAAATGGCACTTTCTGGGCTGTGCAAGTGCATGATATTGAGACCTTGCAGAGCTGGAATAGCCACAATAAACAAGGCTGGAATAATGGCAAAATACTTGGCAATATCGTTGGCAATACTGAAAGTAGTCAGCGTTCCACGCGTCATCAATAATTGTTTACCAATTTCAACCACTTCGATTAATTTGGTTGGGTCATTGTCTAAATCAACCATGTTTCCTGCTTCTTTGGCGGCTTGTGTACCGCTGTTCATGGCCACACCTACATCGGCTTGGGCTAAAGCTGGGGCATCGTTTGTACCATCACCCATCATGGCCACCAATCTACCTTCCGATTGTTCTTTTTTGATATAATTCATTTTATCTTCAGGCTTGGCTTCGGCAATATAATCATCAACTCCTGCTTTTTCGGCGATGAATTTTGCGGTTAAAGGATTATCGCCCGTTACCATTACGGTCTTGATTCCCATCTTGCGGAGGCGTTCAAAACGTTCGCTAATGCCCGTTTTAATGATGTCTTGGAGTTCAATCACCCCAATTACTTTTTCGTTTTTGGCTACTACTAAAGGTGTTCCTCCATTACTTGAAATAACTTTCACGCACTCTTGTACGCCTTTCGGGTAAACATTTCCTGCTCTTTCGGCAATGCCTTTGATTGCATCTGAAGCACCTTTTCTGATACGATTTCCATCAAAATCAACGCCAGAACAACGAGTTTCGGCAGTAAATTTAATAAAAGTCGGATTTTGTATTTGATAACTCGCAGGATTCATACCCGCCAATTCAATGATAGATTTTCCTTCGGGGGTTTCGTCAGCCATTGAGCTTAATACTGCCGCTTTGATGAATTCTTTTTCATCAATATCAAATGGATAAAACTTTGTTGCTTTTCTATTTCCAATCGTAATTGTACCTGTTTTATCCAATAAAAGCACATCAATATCGCCCGCTGTTTCTACGGCTTTACCACTTTTTGTGATTACGTTTGCACGCAAAGCCCTATCCATTCCTGCAATACCGATGGCCGATAATAAACCACCAATTGTGGTTGGAATTAAGCAGACAAATAATGAAATAAAAGCCGCAATCGTGATAGGCGTTTTGGCAAAATCGGCAAATGGCTTGAGTGTGACCGTAACGATGATGAACACGAGCGTAAATCCTGCCAATAGAATAGTTAAGGCGATTTCATTCGGTGTTTTTTGGCGAGAAGCCCCTTCGACCAAAGCAATCATTTTATCAAGAAAACTTTCGCCTTGTTCGGTCGTTACTTGTACTTTTATTTTATCTGATAAAACCTTAGTTCCGCCCGTTACTGAACTTTTATCGCCACCTGCTTCTCTGATTACTGGAGCAGACTCGCCCGTGATAGCACTTTCATCAATCGTGGCAAGTCCTTCGATAATTTCACCATCGGAAGCAATTATTTCGCCCGCTTCGCAGACAAATACATCTCCTTTTTTCAATTTTGCTGATGAAATAACTTGTCCATTTTCGAGCCTTGCGGGCGTTTCTTCTCTTGTTTTTCTTAAACTATCGGCTTGGGCTTTGCCTCTTGCTTCGGCAATGGCTTCGGCAAAATTGGCAAATAATAAGGTAAGAAACAAAACAATGAACACTGTGAAATTATAAGCAAAACTACCTTGCGACTGCTCGCCTGCGAGAATCCAAGCACAGACAAAAAACATTACTGCCGTTCCGATTTCGACCGTGAACATCACAGGATTACGAAACAT
>NZ_JBMLRC010000231.1:0-1507 GCF_049241225.1 Emticicia sp. | reverse complement strand
TTTAATGATGAAATTTATCAGCAAAAAGAAGTAAAATCTATCAGTGAATGTAAGCCTTCGCTCAACGAAAATCATGTAAATTGGCTTGATGTTGATGGCGTGCATGAAGTGCATATCGTTGAAGAAATCGGCAAACATTATCACTTGCACCCGCTCTTACTCGAAGATGTACTAAACACCGAGCAGAAACCCAAATTGGAGCATTTTGGCGAGCAAAATATATTTGTGATAATGAAAATGCTGCAATTCAACGAAACTCTTAATGAAGTTGAAACCGAACACGTAGCATTGGTTTTGGGCAAAAACTATGTTGTTTCGTTTCAAGAAATGCACAAATCTGATGTTTTTGCTCCAATTTTTACCCGACTAAAAGCATCAGTCGGCAAAACCCGCAAAGGCAAAGCTGATTATTTATTTTATTCGCTCTGCGATTTGGTGGTGGATAATTACTTCGTTGTTCTTGAAAAATTTAGCGAAAAACTGGAAGATTTAGAAATAAAAATCATCGAAAATCCGCACAAAGATGACCAAACTGCACTCTACGAACTTCGCCGTGAATTGATGCAAATTCGCAAAGCAGTTTTACCACTCAGAGATATTTTCGGCTCACTCACTCGTGACAATTCTGACCTGATTCAAGCTAGCACAAACATTTATCTACGAGACGTTTACGACCACATTCTGCAAACCCTCGAAACGATTGAATCTTACCGAGAAATGATTGAAAATATTCAGAATATTTACCTCACAAGTTTGAGTAATAAGATGAATTCGGTCATGAAAACACTCACCGTTTTTACCGCTATTTTCATGCCTTTAACCTTCATTGCGGGCATTTACGGCATGAATTTCGATAATATGCCCGAGCTACGTCACCCAAATGGTTATTTTTATACAATCGGTAGCATGGTTGGTATTTCGATTGTCCTTTGGATTTATTTTAAATGGAAGAAATATGTATAGCCCACAGTCAATAGTCCATAAGAAAATAGCGGAATGTTAAATAAAATCATGTTGTGCAGACATCAAAAATTAACCACAATAGACACAATGGAGACACGATAGACACAAAGATTGCTGACTTAAACTTGTGTCTATTGCGACAATCTATTGTGTCCATTGTGTTTAGCCATGGTTAGTTGCCTACAAGGCGTAATTGTATCCCATCAACTAAAGATAAAACTTCGCTCGCTGAAAGCTGGCAAATTGGGTTTTCCTTCGTAGAAATAATTGAGTTCGTCTTTGGCATCCATTAGCCCCAAACTATACAAAACAGGCACAAAATGGTCGGGCGTTGGTGCAGCCATTTTTCCAAGTTTGTGGCTCGTTTCGTAGTTAATTACATTCGCCACGTTGCGGTCGTCGATTTGCTTTTTTATCCAAGCATCGTATTCTGGTTCCCAACCAAACGGAGTCATATCGCCCGTACTCATTTTCTGACCCAAAATTTGCAAATTATGTATCAACGAGCCACTTCCAATAATCAGAACGCCTTTTTCACGCAATG
>NZ_JBMLRC010000230.1:0-3275 GCF_049241225.1 Emticicia sp. | reverse complement strand
ATGGTTGAATTGAACGACGATTCGCCGGTTATTATCATCGAGGGCGACGAGTACCCCGAGTCAAAAATTCATCTTAAATCGAAATTTTTGTTCTATCATCCGCATATCGCTTTGTTCAGCGGTATCGCTTGGGACCACTTTAATATTTTCCCAACTTTCGATAGTTATGTACGTACGTTTGAAGAATTGGCGGATGGACTACCAAAGGCTGGGAGCATCATTTATGACGAAACCGATGATATTTTAAAGGTTATTGGCGAAAAAGACCGTGCTGATGTATCGAAGTTTCCGTATAAAGCACACCCATATAAAGTCGAAAATGGCAAGTGTATTCTCCAAACCAAAGATGGCGATGTACCGTTAGAAATCTTTGGTGAACACAACATGAAAAACCTCAACGGGGCGAAAATTATCCTCGACCGTTTGGGTATAACCGATGAAGAATTCTACGAAGCAATCCAGCATTTTTCGGGTGCGTCGAAGCGTCTTGAAAAACTCGGAGAAAACGGAAATACGCTTATTTACAAAGATTTTGCCCACGCTCCATCCAAACTTGAGGCAACAACCAACGCAACAAAATCGTTATATCCGAGCAGAAGGTTGGTTGCTTGCTACGAATTGCATACCTTTAGCAGCTTAAACAAAGATTTCTTGCCTCAGTATGAGCATAAAATGAACAATGCCGACACCGCCATTGTTTTCTATTCGCCGCATACACTCGAAATGAAACGTATGCCGATGATTACGCCTGATGATATAAAAAAGGCATTCGGCGATGAAAACTTAATGGTATTTACTGATGCCCAAGCATTGAAAGAGTTTTTGATGAGCCAAAATTGGTACCAGACCAACCTCCTGATGATGTCGTCTGGTACGTTCGGCGGGCTTGATTTAGTTCAATTATCAAGCGAAGTACTGGCCAAAGAAGTAGTTGAAGAATTTCCGAAAGTAAAAGTTATATCACAACCAAAAGAAGATAATTCGTGGTCGGGCTTACTCTCGACTTTCAAAAAAGTATTTGAAGGTTAATACCTTTTTTTCACACACTGTACATAATACACCTATGCAGTGACTAAAAATCGTACTTTATTTATTTTCAATATAGTATGAAGAGGGTTTTCTATTCATGAATTTATGGATACTAAAATTTAATGTAAGATGGAAGAAAAAAAGCAACCGATGCCTCCTTTACGTGCAACCATAAGGTTTCAGGCATATCCTAATGAGATTTGGAAAGAATTTAAGCCCGAAGGAGCAAGACGCCGATACATGGCATCAAATTTAGGAAGAATAGCATCTTTTTATGATGATTTGTATAAAGATGGCTACATACTGAAAGTTAGCAATGGCCATCCCGTGAGTGGAGCTAAAATAGGCCTAAAAATTTACAAGAAAGGAACAAAATTAGGGGTAAGAGGCCAACCTATTAGTGAAATTACCAATATTTCATACCCCGTACATAAAATCATAGCCGAACTTTTTTTGGAACAGCCCGATGAAGACCATGACTGTATCATTCATCTTGACCATGATAAGTTCAATAATGAAGTTAGCAACTTACGTTGGGTAACCAAGAAAGAATCGTGGGCACATCAGAAATTGGCTCCTTACTACAAACCACCTAAAAAAGGACGTAAACTTACCCCTGAAAGAGTAAGACTAATCAAGAAAAAAATTCTGGAAGGTAAGACCAAGCAATCGCTTTTAGCGAAACAATTTGGCTTGTCCGAAATGGGTATCTATCGAATAAAGACCGGAAAACTCTGGGCAGATATTGTTGTTTAGAGAATTAGTTATTGGTTATTAGAAAATCGGTGAACTGGTTAATAGTTAGTGGCAGTTAGTAATACTCCAGTAACAAATAACCAATTCACCAGTAACTAATAACCAGTAACCAAACTATCAGGCATAATTGCCCGAAATATATCCTTGCAAGGAAGCAATCTGTGATTTTTGCTCCTGAATAATTGACGTTACAACATCGTTGATAGAGATAATTCCCGATAACACCCCTGCTTCCATTACCGGTAAATGGCGAATATGCTTATCAGACATAATCTGCATAGCTACCTCAAGTTTATCTTCCATCTCGACCGTAATCACATTGGCAGTCATTACGTCTTTCACAAGTGTATCTTCTGAATGCAGGCCTTTCAGTACAATCTTACGGGCATAATCTCGCTCAGAGAAAATTCCTGATAGCTTCCCCTCATCAATAACCAATACAGCTCCGATATTTTTGTTAGCCATTTCTACCAAAGCATCATAAACGGTCGTGTGAGAAGTAACCGAAAAAAGGGCATTAATTTTCTTTCCTTGTAGAATTTGACGGATTTTCATAGAATTGAAGCATTTAAGGAGTTCAGAATAGTTTTATTACACAATTTGATAAATAAAATCAAATAAAACAATAGTTTGAAAAATAAAATTATATCATTAACTTTGCAGCCCCAAATAGTGTCTTTAAATAGTCGATGGCCATTAGTCAGTAGTCTACAGAGAAATAAAACGCTGTTTATCAGTATTTTTGCCGATAAAATGTAGTCAACTATTCAAAGCAACATCATCTGGAAATTTTAAATTTGATAATTGTTAATTATAACTCAAAATCATGTACGCAATCGTAGAAATCGCAGGGCAGCAATTTAAAGTAGAAAAGGGTCGCACACTCTATACACACAGATTAGAAGGTGATGTGAACGCTGCACTTGTATTCGACAAGGTTCTCCTTGTTGACAACGGCGGAACAGTATCAGTAGGTGCTCCGACCGTTAGTGGTGCTTCAGTAAAAGCAACCATTTTAGAACACTTGAAAGGCGAGAAAGTAATCGTTTTCAAGAAAAAGCGTCGTAAAGGATACGTTAAGAAAAACGGTCACCGTCAGTATTTGACTAAAATTCAAATCGACGAAATCGCTGGATAATCTTCATCGAATTCTAAACAAAGTCATTTAAAATATTTATTAATCTCACCTGCAAGTTTCTCAGAAATAAGTAGGTAAATATTTCAAGAAATCATGGCACACAAAAAAGGTGTTGGTTCGTCGAAAAACGGACGTGAATCAGAAAGCAAACGCTTAGGTGTTAAATTATTTGGTGGCCAAGCGGCTATCGCTGGTAACATCATCGTACGTCAACGTGGTACGAAACACAATGCAGGTGTAAACGTAGGTATCGGTCGTGACCATACTTTGTTTGCATTAGCTGACGGTATCGTTTCTTTCAAAAAAGGACGTGACGGAAAATCATTCGTAAGTGTTGAAGCACAAGCTTAAT
>NZ_JBMLRC010000229.1:0-3400 GCF_049241225.1 Emticicia sp. | reverse complement strand
GGTTATGAAATTGCTGATAAAATTATAGCATAAATATTCATAAACCTAAACTCATTCCAAAACCATTTACTCTGTCGGATGTATCTATAATTGAAAAATGTAAGGCAAAACTATCCAATAGCCATTTTAGCTGAGTCTTTCCATAAATAAGGAGGCATTGAAGTACTCAATTTCCATATTATATTCATTGGTTTAGCCCCTGTTGACTCAACTAAATTTGCTTTGCCAATAAATACATAAGACATAGTATTTTTATACTCATCTTCGTTTTTTTCTCTAACAAAAAGTAAAATTATTTTATTTGATTTTTGATGATTGAGATAAGAAAGACCTTTGCCTTTTTCTGGGCTTGTCGCATTTTGAGATTGCCAATGAAAAAGATTCTCGCTAATTGCGTAGTCTTGATATAATGTTGTAGGTGAAAAATCTTTTTCGGATTTTATTAAATCAACAAAAAGTAATTCTGTATTAAGTTCTTTGTTTTCTGCAACACCTTCACGATTTGAAGATTTACTTTCAAAGCTACTTAATCTGAATGCTGCTAAGACTTGTTCTCTTGTATAACGGGCATGAAGTTTTAAAGGTTGATAATATGGTAGTTCGATTTCAGTTTCTAAGAAATCTATTCTGTCAATCAAGACCTCGATTAATTCGATAATTTCTTGAACTAAAACCTTATTTCTACCAATTTCGACGATACTTTCTTGTAAAGAATTAAAACCACCCGCATTTTGCCAAACGTCATAATGTAGCATTAGGCACATACTTTTCTCAATTTCACTAAGAGTATTGATATCGACATTAAATCCTGTTTGGGCAAGATTTAAAATAAACTGAAAGTAAGAGGAAGATTTGCACGAAAGCCATTTTTTACTAATTGCTCTATAAATTTCTTTTTCGTTTTTAGAACTAAAGTCATCAATTTGTTCAGCTTCGGCCAAAAGTCTTTTCCAAGAATATCTTTTATAAATAGTTTGAATAGGTATGTGATAAAAGTTTAAAAAGTTGTTTAAAGTAAGTGGTAATTCGGTTTGATGTTTGAAATTGCATACTTTGTTGAGCAGCTGATTTATATTTAGTAATGAAGCATTTTTTATGTTTTTTAGAATTATATCTTTGGCCTTTTTCTCTAAAACTATAGAGCAACCCAAAGGCAAATGAGGAAAATTATCTTCGATTTCTTTATGAATCGGAGTTGTGGTTTTTCCAACTAATGCTCTAAATTTCCCTTCAAAATCGTATTCTGGTCGGGCATTACTTACAAAGTCTAAAACTGTTAGACATTCCTTGCCTTCAGATAACCTTAAACCTCGGCCAAGTTGTTGAAGAAAAACTGTTAAACTCTCAGTAGGTCTTAAAAAGAGTACTGTGTCAATTTCGGGAATGTCAACCCCCTCATTGAAAATATCAACAACAAAAAGATAATTGATTTCTTTATTCCTAAATTTTCGTCTAAGTTCGTCTCTCAATTCGTTACGAGAGCTAACTAAATAGTCTGCTTTTAAGCCTGCAAGCGTAAACTTTTCAGACATATATTGAGCATGCTCTTGTGTGATACAAAAGCATAATGCACGTAAATCATGAATATCACGTAAATATTTGTTAAGATTTACAATGATTTCGCCAACTCTAATATCATTTTGAGTGTATATCTTCGTGAGCTCGCCAGGTAGATATTTTCCATTTTGCCATGTAGCGTTAGATAAATCTATACTATCTGAAATACCGAAATATTGAAAAGGACAAAGTAATTTTCGATTTAGTGCTTCGGGTAGTCTGATTTCGGCAGCAATATTATTACAAAAATCTTTTAAAATATTCTCTCCATCCATCCTTTCTGGGGTGGCTGTAAGGCCTAACAGAATCGTCGGTTTGAAACGATTTAAAATGGGTCTGTAACTGGAAGCAGTAATATGATGAACTTCATCGATAATAATAAAGTCATAGAATGCTTCTGAAAGTGACAATGATTCAAGTCTATTATTTAAAGTTTGTACAGACGCAAAAACACAATCGTATTTGTCTGGCTCGATACCATCAACCCATAATTCGCCAAAATTATTATCTCGTAAAACACCTCTAAATGTTGCAATTGCCTGTTGAAGGATTTCTTTTCGGTGTGCAATAAATAGTAGTTTGGCATTTGAATCCTGCTTTTTTACCTTTTTGAAATCGAATGCTGAAATTACTGTTTTTCCTGTTCCAGTAGCAGCAACTACCAAATTTCTAAAACGTTGATGTAGAAGCCTTTCCGTTTCAAGTTTTTCAAGAATTTCTTTTTGAAAAGGGAATGGTTCGATATCGAAATATGTTAAAGAATCATTTTTGTCTTGAGTTCGTTCTTTTTTGAGAGCTATTCTCAATTTTTCGGAATGTATATTTGGAGAAAACGCCTCAAATTCATTGTCTTCCCAGTAAGTATCGAATGTTTTCTGAAATTTATCAATGATGTGACCAACTTCTTTAGTAGTTACCTTTAGATTCCACTCTAAACCATTGGTTAATGCTGACCTTGATAAATTTGATGAACCAATATAACCAGTATGAAACCCAGTATTTCTTAAAAATAGGTAGGCTTTAGCGTGCAATCTTTCATTATCTGAATTGTAAGAAACTTTGATTTCTGTATTCTTTAATCCAGATAAATATTCTACTGCTTTTAAGTCTGTTGCTCCCATATAAGAGGTGGTAATGATTTTTAACTTACCACCTCTGTTTGTAAACTCTGTCAACTCTTTTTCAAAAATTCTTATGCCAGACCATTTGATAAACGATACGAGGAAATTTATTTTATCAGAAGAAAGAATTTCTTTTTTTATTTCACTTTCGAGAGAAACACCTGCGTTATTCCCAGTAAATAATTCACTTTGTGATAATCTTGTATAAGGAGTAATCTCTTTTAGGTATTTTTCAAAATCAAAAAAAGGATTATCTAATTTTGAAAAAATAGCTGTTAAAATTTTAGCTTCGGTTATGATTATATTTTCATTAAAATCTTCATCCTTTAAGTTATCTCTAATAAGCCTAATTATTTTATTTGAAAGCTCAATTTGTCTTTCAATACTATCGTCTCCAGTTATGTAACTCAAGGCAATGCGTATGATATCAATCAGATATTGAGATAGAATTTTTGCTGCTTCACTTTTATCAATGTTTGATTGATGAATGTAGAATTGATTGGTATCTATATCTTTGAGTTTGGATGCAATCAATTTATTTATTAGCTGTTCGTAAAGTCCGAGTGCTGGTGTCATAAAGTTGAATGAAATTTTATAATTCGTGTAAATATCACTAAAAGTATGAATTTTTAAAACATTGGGCCTAAAACCTGACGTAAAACCTCTACAAACCCAACAAAAAATGAGCTTGCTGTCATTATGAGTATGCTATCGTTTTTAAC
>NZ_JBMLRC010000228.1:0-2546 GCF_049241225.1 Emticicia sp. | reverse complement strand
ATACGTTTTCGGCAATCCGTCCCTACTCACATTATGAGGCTTTTCGGGTTTCTCCTATTATCATTGTACACAGATAAATCACTTTATTTTCTGACAAAAAAACTCCAACAATATCATATAATCCATGAGTAAACTATATGATACTGTTGGAGCGAACTCTAAATATTATAAATCTTTATATCTTCTCAGACTTTTTGTTAATTACTGTTGTTTTGGCTGCCATATCATGCAAAGTCTGTCTTGCTGGATTTGCTAAAGCTACCAAATATATTAAAGGGAAAAAACTGAATATTGATTTTATCAGATTTCTAATCAAAAACGTATTTTGAGTTATTTCTTCGCCTAATTTAGTTGGCGATATAGTTTGCTTAAATATCATTTTTCCTACCGACGACCCTCTTAGGAAAATATCACAAGCAGAAAAATAAACAAAACTTGCTCCTACAAATATGACATACACATAATCATTACCCGAAAAAACAAATAAAATAGCATACAAAATAATGTAGTCAATCACATAAGCTCCAATTCTTTTCCCCATACTTGCTGGTGTAATTCCTTCAAGCGTAACCGTATTTGCGGCTACGTACTCATCCCAAGTACCACCGATTCCAGCAAATTTGAGTAAATTATCTTGCGGAATAAAAGTAAGAATAGCTAAAATACCAACCAAAGCAGCCATTAAAGTCAATAATATAGCAGTTGGTGTACTCATTCCGCTATCACCACGGTGCAATAAAATCGCATCTTCTTCAATATTAAGTCCTGCATCTGTAAATAGCTTTACAATATCGCTACCAAGTTGACTACCATCAAATTTACCTTCAATCGTAAAATCTGGCGAAGAAAAATACTTACCTGTACTATCCAAATCACTTTCTTGTATATGTGTATCATGGATAACCAACTTTGCATTTATCTTGTCAGTATTTTTAACGAGTGATAATTTTCCAGTTGTGTCCACAACAATCTTTGAACCATCTGGCTGGGTCGAAATTCCTTCTTTATTAAGTTCTGAGAGCGGAATTTTCACATCTTGACTTGGATAAACAGGGTAATAAATTTCTTGAAGGGAATTTGTTTTACCTTTTCTGGTTTCTACATAGGAACCAGCAGGTACAACAGCATCTTTGATTTTCAAATAACGGGGAAGTTGTTCTTTTGGGGTTTTAAATAGTTCATCAAGCGTCATCTCAACAGGTTTGCTTGATGCCATATTAAATCTAATATCGGGAATTGCTATGCTTGAAATAACAAAATAGGCCATCACGATGCCAACTAATCGATAAAGAAAGCTAATTCTTTTTAAAAATGAGATTGTGTTCAGGAAAAAGTGTTTCATAAAAACGTGTGCTTAGATTTTTGTTTTAGTGTAGAAAAAAGTAAAACTAAAAAATACTTTTGTAAAACAAACATCCTCATCAATATTTATACCAATCAAGCACCGAACTTTGTATTATCAATCTCACTTCAAGCCCTCCCAACAAATTTTAGCTAAATCTCCGATTATTTTTTCGGCAGTTTCTTCTTTGTCGAAGCCTTCTACGAAGATTGACATCACAAAAGGCTGAGCAGTGAAAACAATAGCAGCATCGCCCCTAACGTATGCGAGCGTACCAGTTTTATGAGCAATCTCTAAATCTTTAGGTAGCTGACTCGGAATCGTCGTTTCGTCCTCACAGTTTTTTAGCATGCTCATCATTTCATCACAAAGTATCGGATTTGCTAATTTTTTATCATAAATCATTCGTAACAAAGCATTGATTTCCAAAGCATTAACATAATTTTCACGTCCTTGCTTTACAGCTTCCATGTCCATCATCACTCTATTCAATCGAGTTTTTGTTGCTCCCCACTTCGTTAAGTTTTGGTTAATCGTCTCCATTCCGATTTCACGAATCAGAATATTAGTAGCTGTATTATCGCTTGTGCGAATCATCTCTTGGGCAATCTCTCGGATTGTCAGCTTTTTTCCTTCCGAAGCATTCATCAAAACACCCGAGCCACCAGCCTTTTCGGCATTGGTCAAACGATGAACTTTCGATAAATTAATCTCATTCAATTGTGCCTTTTCCATAAGAGACATCAGAATCGGTACTTTTATAACACTTGCCGATGGTACTTTCACATCAGTTCTGTGTTCAAAATAAGATTTACCTTCCATGTTCTCCACTGCCATTGTCACCTTTATTCCTGATGGAAGTTTAGCGAGATAGTTCAATATTTGGATTTTATTTACCTGTTTTTCAGTTGTCTGAGCTATTACGCTATTTACTAAGAGGCTCATTATTAAAACCTTAAATATTATTTTCATTTTTTATTGAAATTTCTATATATACTTTTATTTCAAATTTAATCATATATATAATTAAATCTAATCATATAATTAATTCAAGCATATTAATATATTTAAAACAAACAATTGCAATCAAAACTACAATTTAAATCATATATTCAATATATTTAATTCAGACAAGATATATAGAATATCAAAAACGAATAATTTGTTTTAAATTTACAGTCTATTTAGTACGTTCAATAGAAAA
>NZ_JBMLRC010000227.1:0-1323 GCF_049241225.1 Emticicia sp. | reverse complement strand
CTGCTCGAAAAAACACAAATGCCAGCCACTATCAAATTACTCGAATCGGCTCGTGCTTCCGTTCCAATGACAATTGGTTGGATAAAGCCCGTAGTTTTACTACCCATAGGCATGGCTTCGGGTCTGACAATCAAGCAATTGGAAGCTATTTTAGCCCACGAATTGGCTCATATTAAACGCTACGATTATTTAGTCAATATCTTCCAAAACTTCATCGAAATCTTGTTTTTCTTTCATCCTGCCACTTGGTTTATTTCGGGCAAAGTGCGTGATGAACGAGAAAACTGTTGTGATGATTTTGCAGTAGAAATCTGTGGCGATAGTTTGGTACTGGCCAAAGCTCTTACGCAAGTTGCGAGTTATCAGCAACAGCCACGTTTGGCAATGGCTTTCGGTGCAAAACGCCAAACTTTTATGGATAGAATCAAGCGTATTATTGGAATAAACGATTCAAAACCAATGAGTTACGGCAATTGGGCTGCGGTGATGGGAATGATTTTGGTGGTAGCTTTGGGCGTGGTTTATGCACAGAAAGAAGTGGCAAAAGAAAATTTATCCAGTGAAAAGAATTCTAATGTAAAGAGACAATTTGAGAATAAACTTGATTTTTATTTTTTTGAGATTCAAAATAAGAATATCGGCGTTTACAAAAATAATCAAGGAGAAATAGAGAAAATCTTAGTTGAAGGAAATGAATTGGAAGGTAAAGAATTTGCCGAAATGAAACTAAAAGTTATTGAATTTTTCAAAGATAAAAATGCTGATTTTACATTGATTAAAGGAATTGTCCCTGCGGAGATGAATCAACTTAAAAACCAATTTTTCTTTGAAAATATAACATCAGATACTTCAAAGCTTGAATTAGTAGAAGCCGAAATGGAGGCATTGGGCAAAGAAATGGAGAAATATGGTAAAGAAATGGAAGTGTTGAGCCGCCAAATGGAAGATAAAGCAAGGCCGATGGATAAATTATATGCAGAAATGTCACAGTATTCTGATAAAATGCGAGTTCCTCAACGCAAAATTCAAGATTTATCTATTCAGATGCAGGAGGTCAGTTTGGCAATGCAGAAAATCCATAATAAGTATATTGATGAAGATAGAATTCCTGCTGAAGTAGAAAAAAAATTGAAAGCACTTGAAAAGCAAGAGCGAGTATTAGAAAAGCAAATGAAGGAAGTTGAGCAAGAAATAACCGCTATTGAAGTTGAAATGCGACCAATTGACGAAAAAATAAAACGATTACCATCTCCAATGGATAGCTTAGGCCGATTGATGGAACGCTACTCAAAACCAATGGATAGCCTCGGTAAAATCATGGAG
>NZ_JBMLRC010000226.1:0-1374 GCF_049241225.1 Emticicia sp. | reverse complement strand
AAGTTTATTAAAAATGGATTTGTTTTTTATCGGGCTACTAATTCTAATGCTACAAATGATGCCTTTGTGGTGAGTGGAAAGATAGCAACTGGAGGAACTGTAAGCGAAGAGATAAAGATAAATTTTGTGCGTAATATGGCTGATTTACCCTGTTATGCTGGAACAATCGGAGATAAGGCGACAGTGGAAGCTGGTAAAACTACCGAGATAAATGTCACAGCCAATGATAAAACTTGTAGCACGATTGGTGAAAATACATTGAAAATTGAGATTCCGCCTGCAAATGGCAAAGCAGAGATTATCGACCGAAAAGTAATATACACG
Organism: Emticicia sp.; assembly: GCF_049241225.1. Classification (NCBI taxonomy): domain Bacteria; kingdom Pseudomonadati; phylum Bacteroidota; class Cytophagia; order Cytophagales; family Leadbetterellaceae; genus Emticicia; species Emticicia sp. The sequence goes on along the minus strand of NZ_JBMLRC010000226.1, from coordinate 1,050 downwards.
CCGAACTCTGATTTTATTGGCGAAGATGTTTTTTTCTATCGAATGGGCATCAACAATAATAAAAATCCCGTTGCACCAGTAGAGATAAGTGTCATAGAATTGAAGGAATGTACTAATGGAATGACTGACGATATTCTAAATGTTCTGAGCTATTCACCTAATTCCGATTTAGTTATTGATGTATTACAAAATGATAAAATTTGTGCTAATTATCAAAAAGCCGAACTGAAAGTAATCACAAATCCAGCCGTCGGAGATCTAAGAATTGGTAAAAATAATGCAGGAAAACAAGTGATATATTATAAATCGGCAATTGCCCCGAAAGGAATACAAACTTTTGAATATGCACTTTATAGAACCGAAAAAGCCTTTATCAAAGCCAAAGTAACTGTAAATTTTAATTAAATTCATATAGCCTACACTATTACCCAGCTTTTGTGCAGTCAAACGACCGTGAATTATTAGAAGGGTGCCTCCGACGAGATTCTAAGGCACAAGCGGCACTTTATCATCAGTATAAAGGTCGCTTTTTTGGTATTTGTCGCCGTTATGCTCAAAGCCGTGAAGATGCTGAAGATTTGCTGCAAGATGCGTTTGTGAAGATATTTTTAAACTTAAATGAGCTGCGAAGTGCTGAGCAAATGAGTGCATGGATTAGGAGAGTGGTGGTGAATGTGTGCATTGATTATTATCATAAGAAGGTGAATCTGACCAATATTGAAGAGATTCCTGATATACCGACGGGAAATTGGGAAACTGATAATGTGATAAGTCAAATGAGTAATCAAGAGCTTTTAGCGGCAGTTAATGAATTACCCGATGGAGCAAGAATAGTTTTTAATTTGTTTGTAATTGATGGGTTTTCGCATCAAGAAATCAGCGAAAAACTTAATATAACCGAAGGAACATCTAAGTCGCAATTATTTTTTGCCAAGAAAATTCTTAGGAAAAAACTGGAAGAAATGGGAGTAAGGGCGTAAGTTTTTTAATGTTGGATGTTTGATATAAGTATTTAATAACAAGTTATCCAATAACAAGTTTCCCAATAAC
>NZ_JBMLRC010000225.1:8104-9173 GCF_049241225.1 Emticicia sp. | reverse complement strand
AATACCGTTCTCTAAGCTGTTTTACTTAATTCAAATTATGGGTTTTCAGAAAAAAGATTAAATTTGTTTAAACTTTACTCTTCAACCTTTATGAACACACAATCTAAACTTTTACTAATTTTTATCTTCGCTGCTCATCTTTCTTTTTCACAAGATACCATTTTAGTAAAGATGGAGTTAAAAGCAGGTCATATTACGTCTATTCGTTCTCGTCCTGTTCTTTCTTCGGAAAAAGATATTTCAAAGTTTATCATAATTGAAAACCTCAAAAGTTTTATCATCAAGCGTTTTTCTGTTTTTCCTGAACATTCTGCCTATCAAGATTTTAAAAATAACTTAATGGCAGAAACTGATTTTACAGCAAGAACTAAAGCTTTTGACTTTGATTCTTCTAAGGTTTATAAAGGTCGTTCCAAGAGTATAGTTTATTGCTTGGTAGGAACTTCAATTGATGATAAAAGAATTATAATAATTGACCAAAACGGAGATTATAACTTCAACAACGACCATATTTTTGCTTTCGATATTACACCAGAAGATTTTAAGCCAAACGAAGCTGGATTTTTTGATAGAAAAGAGGTAAACAAATTTTTAGACGAGCAAGTAACTGCCGTGGAGGTAAAGGTCGAAGGTTTTTATGATACTACTCGATATTCGAGAAATATTTTAATCAAACCTATCCCTTATAATACTGGTACTAGCTATGCTACCAAGATTGAGCAAGATTTAGAACTTTCGATAGAGTTATCCGAGCATTTGGAAGGAGAGTTTATACTTAATGGAAATAAATATTATTTGTCTATGTATAATATATTGCCTTATCTGAGCTACAAAAATAAATCTTTTCTAAGACTGTTGTTTCGCAAAGAGAACGAAGAATTTAATGCAAAGAATAATAATAGCAGTCACCCTGATTTTCTTATCATCGAAAACAAAAAGTATTTGATTGCCTCCGTTTCACGTTTTGGCGATGAAGTATTTTTGCGTTATTCTAAAGAGTAAAACAAAGGAAGCCTTCGCTTTGAGCGAAGGCTTCCTTATAAAAACTCAAAACACTATTTTCCCCGCA
>NZ_JBMLRC010000225.1:6647-8004 GCF_049241225.1 Emticicia sp. | reverse complement strand
ACTTCTCGTGGATACACATTAAAACCACCACGAATAATCATGTCTTTGGTGCGGTCAACGATAAAATAATAACCGTCATCGTCTCTGATGGCAATATCGCCCGAGTGTAACCAACCGTTTTTGATACTTTCGGCCGTAGCATCGGGGCGTTTGTAATAACCTTTCGTTACGTTATGTCCTCGGTAGCAAAGTTCCCCTTTTTCGTTTGCTCCGAGTTCGTTGCCATTTTCATCTTTTATACAAACTTCAACGCCCCAAACTGGCGTTCCGACCGAACCTGGCTTACGCACACGGTCTGGGTGATTGAATGTAACCACTGGCGAACCTTCCGACATTCCGTAGCCTTCCAAAATCGCAACATTATATTTTGCTTCAAAGTCTTTCAGCACCTGCACAGGTAAAGCCGCTCCGCCCGACAAGCAAACTCGCAGCGAACTCGAATCAAATTTATTGGCTTCTGGATAGCTCAAAAGTCCCCAATACATCGTCGGCACGCCCGCAAAATGCGTGATTTTTTCGCTCTGAATCAACGAAAGCACCATTTCGGCATCGAATCTCGGTACAAGCACGGCCGTTGAACCTCGATAAATACTGGCAATCATACACACAACTTGCCCAAAAATGTGGAAAAGTGGCAAAACCAGCATTGTTTTGTCATTATAGTTCAAATCCTGCAAATCTTTACTCAAATTAGCATTCAAGAAAATATTTGAGTGCGTAAGTTCGGCACCTTTTGGTCGGCCAGTTGTACCAGAAGTATAAATAATTACGGCAGTATCATCGGGCGAAGTAAAATAACTCTGAAAAACAGGCGATTTTCCAGCCATCAACATTCCCATTGTTTTTGTTCCTTCAATCGGCGAAGCATCAGTAAAGGTGGGCGTAATCATGAAAAAATGCTCGCACGAATCGGTCATTTCAAAACCAGCGTGTCCTTCCTGACCCATTGGCATTTCGGGTGTGCCGACAAAGCAAAAATAGGCTTTTGCATCAGAATCTTGCAAATGATAGGCAATTTCGTGGCGTTTCAGCAATACACTCAATGGCACAACCGATGCACCAGTTTTCAAAATTCCGAAATAAATCATCGGAAAATAGGGCAAGTTCGGACAAGTCAGTGCCACTTTATCACCATATCCAATGCCGAGCGAAGCCAAGCCATTGGCAATCTGATTGGCTGCGGCATCGAGCTGAGCAAACGTAATTCGTTTATCAGCAAATATTAAAGCCTCTTTATTGGCGGAGTTTCGAGCGTGATGTTCTAAGACAGTTGATAAGTTAAACATGGTTTCTAACAGGTTATTTGGTCTTTGCAAGATAGATTTATTATAGTACTTTGAAAAGAAAAAATTGTTTT
>NZ_JBMLRC010000225.1:0-6547 GCF_049241225.1 Emticicia sp. | reverse complement strand
TTAAAAATTTGCTGTTTATAATTTTAGCATCATCAACAAGTTTTGCTCAGATAAACACGCCAGCGGCGAGTCCGTCAACGACACTTTCGCAAACGCTTGGCCTCACAAAAATTACGATTGATTATAGCCGACCATCGGTAAAAGGTCGTAAAATATTTGGTGATTTAGTGCCTTACGGAAAAGTATGGCGTACGGGTGCGAATAAAATCACCTCTATCAAATTTGATGATGAAGTATATGTTCATGGTGCTGTAATGAAAGCAGGAAGCTACGGACTTTATACAATTCCTGGCAAAAGCGAATGGACGATTATCTTCAACCGTGATGATAAACAATGGGGTTCGTATGGCTACGACATCAATAAAGATGTGATTCGCTTCAACGTTCAGCCAATTCAACCACAAGAATTTACAGAGAAAATGACGATTGATTTTGTGGAATTTACACCAACCAGTACCGAGCTTTCAATCAAATGGGAAAGCACTGAAGTGCGATTCAAAATCGAACAAAGAGGTGTTGATGAGAAAATAATGGCCGAAATTGCCGAAAAAACCGCAAAACCTGATGCTACAACTGACACCTATTTCTCGGCAGCTGATTTTTATTACCAAAAAGGTGTAAAACTCGACCAAGCACTGACATGGGCCAATAAGGTTGTTGAAAAAGAAAAAGAATATTGGACATACCAGCTCGTGGCACGTATTGCCGCCAAACAAAATAACTGTGCAGTGGCTATTCCAAATGCCGAAAAATCAATGGAATTGGCTAAAAAAGCAGGCGATGATGCTTACATTAAACTCAACCAGGCGGTTTTGGGTCAATGTAAAAAAGGATATTAGAGAAATTATCTAAACGTGGCACATCTTGTTATGAACGATAATGAGATGTGCCACGTTTTTATTTTCGTAGGAACGTCCAAATTGGGCGTTCGTCCTACAGGGAGAAAAAAATTCACAAAACACCAGTTTCAAATAACAAGTAACTAATTATATGTTAGAGCAATTAGAAGCCATAAGAGAACGCTACGAAGAAGTTTCGCAGCAGATGACGATGCCCGAAATCGTGTCTGATATGACGAAGTTTACTCGTTTGAGTAAAGAATACAAAGATTTGGAGAAAATCGTCAACCAACTAAAGGTTTATAAAAATGTACTTTCAAATATCGAAGGTGCAAAAGATATTATTGCCAATGAAAAAGACGAAGATATGCGTGATTTGGCAAAAGAAGAGTTAGACGAGCTTTTGCCAAAACGAGATGAATTAGAAGCAATTCTAAAAGAAATGCTCATTCCGAAAGACCCGAACGATAGCAAAAACGTAATCCTCGAAATCAGAGCAGGAACGGGTGGCGACGAAGCCTCAATTTTTGCGGGAGATTTATTCAGAATGTACCAACGTTTCATCGAAAAACAAGGTTGGAGAATGACACTCCTCGACCACAACGAAGGCACTGCGGGTGGCTATAAAGAAATTGTGGTACAAGTTGAAGGTGATGACGTTTACGGAAAGCTCAAATATGAGTCGGGTGTGCATCGCGTGCAGCGTGTACCTGCTACCGAGTCTCAGGGTCGTGTGCATACATCAGCCGCTACGGTGGCCGCACTTCCCGAAGCTGATGAAGTTGACTTAACCATCAACATGAACGATGTAAGGATTGATACATTCTGTTCGTCGGGAGCGGGTGGGCAGTCAGTAAATACCACTTATTCGGCAGTTCGTATGGTGCATATTCCTACGGGCGTAACGGTTTCTTGCCAAGATGAGCGTTCGCAAATCAAAAACCGTGAAAAAGCCCTTTCGGTTTTGCGTTCGAGACTTTATGAAATGGAAATGGCCAAACACAACGAAGCTATCTCTGCCGAGCGTAAAGACTTAGTAGGAAATGGCGACCGCTCAGATAAGATTCGTACATACAATTACCCGCAAAGCCGTGTAACCGACCACCGTATTGGTTTAACGGTATATAACTTACCAACAGTAATGGAAGGTGAAATTGGTACATTCATTGAGCAACTTCGCATGGCCGATAATGCTGAAAAAATGAAGGAAAATGCAATGGCGGTGGCGTAAATTTCAGTGGGCAGTTTTCAGTAGGCAGTCCTCAGTAGATAGTTTTTAGCCTTCAATGGGAAGTTTTCAATCCTCAACAGGCAGTCATAATTTTCTACTTTTTGCAGATTCAAACTTGTCCATATATTAAAACTTACTAAAGTTGTAGTCAGTGGTGCAAGACTGCTAACTGCCTACTGAAAACTGTTTTATTCGTATATTCAAATTTATTAAAGTTGTCGTCGTAATGTAAGACTGCCAACTGCATACCGAAAACCATAGACTACTAATGTCGTCTTTTAAAGATTTAATTGTTTACAAAAAAGCTTTTTCTTTATCAATGGAAATTTTTGAAGTAAGTAAAGGATTTCCGAAGGAAGAAAAATATTCGCTCACTGACCAAGTTAGACGCTCTTCACGGTCGGTGTGTGCAAATATTGGGGAGGCTTACAGAAAAAGACGCTACCCTGCTCATTTCATTTCGAAATTGACTGATTCAGATGCCGAAAATAGTGAAACCCAAGTTTGGATAGATTTCGCATTTGCCTGTAAATACATTGATGAAAATACTTCCATATCTTTTACCCAAAGAAGTGAGGAAGTAGGGCGGCTAATTAATCACATGATTGCAAACCCAGAAAAATATTTATAAGTTTTGCAAACTACCAATTAAAGACTAAAAATTATAATCAAAAGTTGCCCACTGCAAACTGCCCACTGAAGACTTAAAACTATGAAACTCTGTCTTGCCACAAACAATACCCATAAAGTAGAAGAATTACAAGCACTTTTGGGCGATACATTCCAACTTCAAACACTCAGCGAAATAGGTTGTTTTGATGATATTCCCGAAACTGCCGATACTTTCGACGGTAATTCTTTACAAAAAGCAATGTATGTTTGGGAGCGTTTTCAAATCGACTGCATTGCCGATGACTCTGGCTTAGAAGTCGATGCACTCAATGGCGAACCTGGGGTTTTCTCGGCACGCTACGCAGGTGAGCATGGAAATCATGCCAAAAATATTGATAAACTGCTCGAAACCATGAAAGGAGTTGAAAATCGTGCAGCTCAATTTAGAAGTGTGATTACATTGCTTATTGATGGGAAACCTAATTTTTTCGAGGGAATAATTCGGGGAAAAATCACTCATGAAAGACACGGAGAAAAAGGCTTTGGTTATGACCCAATTTTTGTTCCTGAAGGTTATGACCGCACTTTTGCCGAAATGACTATGGAAGAGAAAAATCCAATCAGCCACCGAGGCTTAGCCGTAGCAAAAATGATTGAATTTCTGAAAAAGCATAAAAAATGAGCGAGGCCAATGGCTTCGCTCAAAAACTCGTCATAGGTAAAAGTATTTCTGAATGTCTCAGAAAGGTAATCAATTCTTTTCTGATGCAAAATTGATAGAAATCTTCCAAATAAACTACTCCATCATTATCTAATACTTGTGCTTTATTAACATTATTTATACATTTGTTGAACGTATAATGATAATAAAGCATGAAAGTTGAGTACGAAAAAATCTCACCCGATACTGGTAGCTCATTTCGTCTGATTCATTGGAAGTCAGAAAACGACCGCTATTTTTGGCATTATCATCCCGAATACGAAATTGTTTTTGTAAGAAAAGGTTCTGGAAAACTCCACATTGGCGAACACCTCAAAAATTACGAAGAAGGCGAATTGGTTTTTATTGGCCCCGACCTACCACACACAGGTTTTGGCTACGGAGTAATTGGTGAACACGAAGAAATTGTGGTGCAACTCCGCAAAGATTTTTTGGGCGAAGAGTTTATGCAAAAACCTGAATTGCAGCACATTAGGGAGCTTTTCGAGCGAGCAAAACAAGGGCTTTCGTTTCAAGGGAAAGCCCGAAAGATTGTAGCTGCTAAACTTCAAAAAATGCTTACGCTTTCACACTTTGAAAGGCTTGTTGAGTTGCTGAATATTTTTCATACACTTGCTACAACTAACGAATTTTCGGTACTAAATGCCGTTGATAAACGTTTTGATTTTAATCATAAAGATGAAGACCGCATCAACAGAGTTTATGAATATGTGGAGCAGAACTACCAAAAAAGCATTAATATTCAAGCCGTTGCCGATTTAGCAAATCTGACCGTTCCATCTTTTTGTCGATATTTCAAGAAAATTTCGCACATTACCTACACTGACTTCGTAAACGAATATCGAATCAATCAAGCTTGCCGTTTGTTGTTTGAAAACAAACCTATTGCCGATATTTGTTTTGAAGTGGGTTTTAATAATATTTCCCACTTCAATAAGACCTTCAAGCAACTAAAAGGCGTGAGTCCGAGGGAATATAAATCAGGCATGGAAAAGTAATTTATAAATCAATCGCACAATCTAAAATCTTTCACAATGAATCGTACTATTCGCCTAATAATCTTCACTATTGTTGTCAATCTTTGTATTTCATGTAAGCAAAAACACACTGAAATCAACTATCCAACAATAGACTATCTGACTGTCAAGAAAAAATTAGATACACTCAATGTTAATTTTAATCATAGTGGCTATAACCCAACTGTAACAGTTCTGAAGCACGAAAATAAGCAAATTGTTTTCTTCGGTGCATCGCACGTACGTGGCATTGACCACCCACAATTCAAGGCACTGGAAGAGGCTTTTATGAAGCAAAAGCCACAAATAGCCTTCAATGAGGGTGGACAAGTAGCCGAAACAGAGCATTATGCTACGAGAGATTCGGCTATTTTGAAAGATGGTGAAACAGGTCTTGCCAAATTTCTATGTGATAAAACCAAAATCTCACTCCTTAATGGCGATATGAGTGCCGATGAAGAATTTGCTGGTTTATTAGGCAAATTTCCACGTGAGCAAGTATATCTTTATCTTGGAATTGAGCGATTTTTACAACCATTCTCACAAGGATTTGTAGGAGAAGTGCCCATAGATACTGCTTTTCAGAAAAGTTTTATAGCATACTTAGACAAATATAATTTCAAACCAACTACTCAAGAACGAGACCTTTCTTATTTGTATAAGCTTTATTTTCAATACTTTAAGAAGAAAGTTGACTTGAAAAATCTTATACCAGTACATGAATATTATTTACTTGATACTGGAATTTTTGGTAAAATCGGCCGAACATCAAAAGACATTCGTGACCAAGCATTACTAAAAAAAATAGATGATGCCTTAGATAAATATGACCGAGTTTTTGTGGTCTTTGGGGCATCGCATTGGATGGCTGTTCAGCCTGCTTTAAAATTTATTATTGAGAAAAAGCGGTGATAAACATAAGTCGTTGCATGGAATCTCTTTATCAATAATTTCAATTCTTTTCATTAATTTCGCCCTCGAAACTCAACAAAAACTTCTTCAACAATGAATAATGCCTTTTTTAAAGTTCCATCGCCTATCAATGAGCCTGTTTTGAATTATGGCCCAGGTTCTGCCGAAAAAATCGCTCTCAAAAAAGCAATTGCCGAAGCTCGCTCAAAGGTCATCGAAGTTCCGATGTACATTGGCTCTGAACTTATACATACCGATAATAAAATCAAACTTTCGCCTCCGCACGACCACCAACACATCTTGGGTTATGCCAGTGAAGGCGACGCTTCGCACGTTCACAAAGCCATTGATGCCGCTTTGGCTGCTCGTGAAAATTGGGCAAATCTTTCGTGGGAACACCGTGCAAGTATTTTCTTGAAAGCTGCCGACCTTTTGGCTGGCCCGTATCGTGCAAAAATCAATGCTGCTACGATGCTCGGACAGTCGAAAAACGCTTACCAAGCCGAAATAGACTCTGCTTGTGAGTTTATCGACTTTTTGCGTTTCAATGCTTATTTCATGCAACAAATCTACGCTGGTCAACCAGAATCAGTGCGTGGCTTATGGAATCGTGTAGAATATCGCCCGCTCGAAGGTTTTGTTTTTGCACTTACACCATTCAATTTTACGGCCATTGCGGGTAATCTTCCTGCGTGCGTAGCCATGATGGGTAACGTAACTGTCTGGAAACCAGCCTATCCACAAATATATTCGGCCAACGTAATCATGGAGGTTTTGCGTGAAGCAGGCTTGCCCGATGGCGTAATCAACTTGATTTATGTAGATGGCCCCGTAGCTGGCGATATTATTTTCAAACACCCTGATTTCGCAGGAATTCACTTTACAGGTAGCACGAAAGTTTTCCAAACTATTTGGCAAACAATCGGAGAAAATATCTCAAAATACAAAACTTATCCACGTATTGTGGGCGAAACTGGTGGAAAAGACTTCGTTGTAGCTCACGAGTCAGCCGAGGTAAAGGCTCTGACAACGGGCTTAGTTCGTGGAGCATTCGAGTACCAAGGACAAAAATGTTCGGCGGCTTCTCGTGCCTACATTCCATCTACGCTTTGGCCAGCCGTAAAAGAGCAACTTATTGCTGATTTGAAAGAAATCAAAATTGGTGGTACAGAAGATTTCTCAAATTTTGTGAATGCCGTTATTGATGAGCGTGCGT
>NZ_JBMLRC010000224.1:0-3677 GCF_049241225.1 Emticicia sp. | reverse complement strand
CAAAAGCTTTTGCGGAGAATAATTTTGCTAATCTCCGCAAATTATGCGGAGATTAATTCTTATATTCACCGCATAAATGATTTTTACTATGGGTTTTTATATACATCAGCGAGAAAATTGGACAAACTTTACGTGGGACGATGCCGCTTTGTCGTTATCGCTTGGAAAGGTCAGAAACCTGCAAGGCAAACTTATTGGCAAAATGGAAATCTTGGGTTTTGCCCTACGCCAAGAGGCTCTTTTAGAAACGCTCTCGCTCGATGTACTGAAATCTTCGGAAATTGAAGGAGAATTTCTTAATCCTGAACAGGTGCGTTCGTCGTTGGCTCGGAAACTCGGAATGGACATTGCGGGCTTAGTGGCTTCCGACAGGAATGTAGATGGAATGGTAGAAATGATGCTCGATGCTACCCAAAATAATCAAACGGCACTTAGCGAAAAGCGACTCTTCGATTGGCACGCTGCTTTGTTTCCGACTGGCAGAAGTGGCATGTATGCCATTGAAGTGGCAGCGTGGCGTACGGGAGAAATGCAGGTAATTTCGGGGGCTTTGGGCAAGGAAAAAGTGCATTTTCAAGCACCCGATGCGGCACTACTGCCCCAAGAAATGAGCCGATTTATTGATTGGTTCAATGCCGAGCAAAGCCTTGACCCCGTACTAAAAGCTGGTATTGCACATTTGTGGTTTCTGACGATTCACCCGTTTGATGATGGAAACGGCCGCATTGCGAGAGCCATTACCGATATGCAATTATCAAAAGCTGATGGTAGTTCGCAGCGATTTTTTAGTATGTCGGCACAGATACGGAAACAGCGAAACGACTACTACGCCATACTCGAAAAAACACAAAAAGGCACATCAAACATTACGGGTTGGTTGCTTTGGTTTATGGAATGTCTGACCCAAGCATTGCTCGACACCGACACAATTCTTGAAAAGGTTTTATCTAAAGCAAGGTTTTGGGACATACACCAAAACACAGCATTTAACGACCGCCAAAAGCTGATAATCAATAAGTTAATGGATAATTTTGAGGGCAAACTTACTTCTTCAAAATGGGCAAAAATTGCCAAATGCTCACCCGATACCGCTCTGAGAGATATACAAGATTTGATAAAGAAAGAAGTGCTACAAAAAGAAGCCGCTGGCGGTAGAAGTACTAACTATGAGTTGGTTATGCCAGTTAATAAATAAAATTTCGATTATTTGCTTTAGGATTGAAATATCTTGAAATTGCAAATAACACAAAAAGTCGCTTCACAGCTTTTTCCAACAATTCTTTACTCAAATGAAACACACGCTATTATTTTTCTTAAGCATCTTGAGTGTAAACATTTATGCCCAAAGTGTAAGACTAAATACACCAACACCAGAAGCTGGGCAACAAATAACTGTTACTTACACAGGCAAGTTGGTCAAAGAAGGCACAAAAATGTCTTGTGTACTTCAACATACGCCATCAAATTATTCACCCACCAAAGGGATTCCTACTAAAATCATTAATAATCAAATAGTTGGAAGTTTCACGCTCCCGGACTCTGTTACCTTTTTCTATATCGTAATTTCAAACAAAAAAGAATATGATAATAACGATGGCAAAGGTTATGGGTTTAATATTTATAAAAATGGTAAACCTATTAAATGGACTTTTCTCTCGGAAGGACATTCGATATTTTGGAATAAGGTTAACTTTAATGGAAATATAGATAAAGAAAGAGCTTTAGAATTGATAGAAAAAGAGTTTAAACTTCACCCTGATTTAGAAAAAACCGCTTCTCATTATTACATTAGAGCTCTTTCAAGAACAACTAATCAGAAGAATGAGGCAGTAGATTTGGCAAAATTACGCTATGACGAAATTCTAAAAACAGGCGAAGGCGAAAGATTCACTTATTACTATGCTGAAGTTCTTGCCAATGATAGTTTCAGAAAACAAGACTCATTATTGTCGTTGGTTGCCAATAAGTATCCAAAAGGCTTTACAGATTTTGACCGAAAATTGATGTTATTAAATGGATATTCAACATACGACCCAGACACGGCAATTATCATTTACAATAATATTAAAAGAGATTTTCCGAATGCAACACTGAAAGGCCAAAGAACGGCATCAGAAGGTTTACTCGCAACCTATGCTTATAAAAAAGACGTTGATAAGTTTAACGAAACGTTAAATCTACTTTTAGAGAGAGATAAATCGCAACAAACTATCATTATATGTGCCACTTCGTGTAATAGTATAGCAGCAAATTTACTTGGTATAAAAGACTATAAACAGGCAAAAATCTTCGCAGAAAAATCAATTTTCTTTCATAAGCAATACGATTCTTTATCAATATACTACGGAATGGCTTTAGAAACTTACGCAAAGGTTCTTTCAAAATTAGGAGATAAAAAAGGAGCTATCGTTTATCAAGATAAAGACGTTTATTTAAGAAATAACATTTTTCCTAATGTAAATCAGCAACTTATACAATACTTAATTGAGGATAATCAATTTGATAAAGCCAAAACAAAAGCAGAGGAGTTTATTGTAGATAATGTCTCAAACCCTAAAATTGATTCACTTTACAAAGTTGCCTACATTGCCATCAACAAAGACGAAAGTGGTTTTGATAAGTTATATTCAGAGATAAAAGAAAAGTCGCAGTTAGGAAATGTTGATTATTTGAAACAAAAAATGCTCAATATTGACGCTCCCAACTTTGAACTAAAAGATTTGAAAGGAAATAAAGTAAAACTTTCTGATTTTAGAGGAAGTGTTGTTGTTTTAGATTTTTGGGCTACTTGGTGTGGACCGTGTATAAAGTCGTTTCCTGCCATGCAAAAAACCATGAGCAAGCTCAAAGACAAATCCGTAAAGTTTCTTTTTATTGATACTATGGAAGAAGAAATAGCAAACAAAAATGAGAGAATCAAGAAAATACTTGAAAACAAGAAAGTAAGCGAATTTCATGTACTAATAGATGAAATGAAAAACCTTAGCTACGAAGCCTCTACCGCTTACAATGTTGAGAGTATTCCTGCAAAATATATCATTGATAAAAATGGAAAGTTAAGATACAAAAGTACAGGATTCGGAACCGATGAAGATTTAATCAAAGAATTAACCGCAGTTATAAGTATTATTAATGAGTAGTTATCTGATTTTAAGATTTCGATGTTCGGCTGAATTTTCATTCAGTCGATGTGTAAGCCGTTCTTAGAACGGCATCTTATAAACTTATTTTTGGTGAGTAATTGCATTTTGAGCCGCAGTTCCAATGTGGCAGTAGAACTGAACGCATGTCACAACGACTAATTATTCCATGACGGATATAAAACATTTAGTCGAAGATGAGAATCCTGAAAGGATAATATGATTATAGAAAACGAATACACCCCAAACACATGAATCCCGACGGGATGATATTTCACTCCTTCGGAGTTCTTTGAACCAAACTATTGTACGGTTTTCTATAATCATAACAGCCTTTCAGGCTTTTCATAAACACCTCATTTTTGCCATAAAAACTTGACATTCAAGTATTTATACTAAAAATCAACAATCTAATAAGACATTTTTTTAGAAATATAGAATCCCCCTACTTCAAAATCTTAATCTTAATATCTTTAAAATAGGCGATGCTTTTGGGGTCGTGGCCTTGTAGGGCAACCGTACCCGAACTCAATCTTT
>NZ_JBMLRC010000223.1:0-1036 GCF_049241225.1 Emticicia sp. | reverse complement strand
ATTTATTAAATAAGCTGCAAAATATAAAATATTACTTCACTTTCTGATAATGATAGCTATTGCCATCGGCCAAAACTGCCCCAATTGGTGTTTTTTCGTAGAGAATTATTGCTGAGTTTTCGTCATCAAATGTCAGAAACGCGTATTGATTCTCTTTCTCAAAAATTACAGCTTCCCGTGGGTCTATACCTGAATAACTCACTTTTTGTACGTCGAAAGTAGTGCTTGTTCTTACTTTTCCATTAACTGTAAGTGTATAGGTCTTAGTACTTACATCAAAAGTAATAATTTCGGTATTCGCTGCTTTTATCTCGGTTGGACTATTTGGAGCTGGATACCCAATACTTGTTTTAGTAAGTTGCCATTGCCCATTGATTTTATTTAACGATGGCTCAATTGTATTCTCTACTTGGCATGCCATAAGTGATAGCATGATGATAATAAAAAAGGCGGTTTTCATTTTTTTGTGATGTTTACAATTTCAATTTTTTCAACTGTCGATTTATTTCCCCAACCACATACCAAATCTCCTTTTTCTTGGGTGGTTTTATATTTCAAAATTACTGGAATCTGAATATTTCCTGAATAAGTATTTGCCGGAAGTTTTGCAATTTCGGCTTTTAACAAATTTGTAAATACTGCACTACTCGCTTCGGTTGGTAAAACATCTTTTATTTTATCTCCCTTTGCATCTATTAAAGATATATGCTCGGCACAGCCATCAACAGGTAAATTATTATTAAAAATAATAGCATTAGCCTCTATGAGTGGGGCCGTATTATCTTCGGATTCTTTGGTGCAAGTATTCACCAAGACTGATAATAAGATGATTGATAGCATTTTCATAGTATTAAATATTTTCTATTTATACCACAATGATTCTAAAAGTATTCAAATGGTTGGAATCAGAAATCAAATTCGATGATTTCGGGGTCATTCATTAGATTTTTGATGGCTTTTTCGTGGTTTTTTTCGGGGCCTTTCACAATCCAAACTCCACTTATATTTTCGTGAGTTTTGTTTTGAGTACCACGTT
>NZ_JBMLRC010000222.1:0-1302 GCF_049241225.1 Emticicia sp. | reverse complement strand
ATCATGCCAGTTGAACTTTATGTTCGCCCTTATGAAAATCTGAATGAAAACACACCACTTTCGTTAACTTTTACATCCAATCAAACCTCACAATTCGTTATAAACTCGGATACTTTGCTTTCGGGTGATAAACTAAATCTCAGGTACAAAGATTTTAAGAATTATCGAGTTATTGGTCGATATATCACTTATGGAAAAGGAAATCAAAATGTAGATTTTCAAGTTGCGATAGGAAAAAATACAAAGAGCTCGAAAATCGCTTTGGTAGCAAGATAGTATCCTTATTACACTTTTTCATTGTTCAGAATTATATCATTATTATTGCGATATAATTCTGAATTTTTATTTTATATTTGTACTACTAAAACATATACATATATGCCTACTCTCGACCGTAGTAAGTTCAAATATAACGCTAAAGTTTTTGAAAAAACTTGTTTGTACTGTGGTACTGTTTATTTTGCCAATCGCTCGACGGCAAAGTATTGCTCATCCACTTGTCGTGGCTATGCCAATCAAGCCAAAAACCTCAATGAAGCCGCACCGTGGAATGAGGAAGACCGCACCGTTGATGCTTTACTTTCTCAAGTTGCTTATCTAAAAGGACAATTGCAGCACTATGTAAATGAAAATGACGAATTGAAAAGAATTATTGCAGAAATAAAAAAGCCTTGACGCATACACGTGCAAGGCAATTTTGTATTCCTACAACTTTGATGCTAAGATAAGTTTCAATCTTTTAACCACCAAAGTTTTCTGATAGTTTTCTTTCCAAATATTCGGTCGAATAATCAATTTTTATTTCTACCCACATTGGTAAGTGATCCGACATTTGAAATGTTCGCCACTCTAAATATTTACTACCTTCTTTCATCAGTGGCGAGTACAAGGCTTCGTCATCTTTTGTGAAGACATATTTATAGAAGTCCAAAACCCCAGCAGCTTCTTTGGTTGCAAATCTGTCTTCTTGTACTTTCAGTGCTATTTGGTCGTAATGTTTATCTTGCTTCACATTGCTGCCAGGAATGGTTTGCAACTTCTTATGAATTTTAAACCCTGCATCAGTAATGGCTTTCATTGTTACATCTTTTCGGTTGAATATATTAAAATCACCCAGTAATATCCAGTTTTTAGTAAACCCATATTTATCTTCGCTGCGTTTTTTAATAAAACTTGCAACCTCTTCTATTTCTTCTACTCTACGTTCATCCACAGGAGTTCCTTTGCCATAATAAATATGGACCGTGGCCAATACAAAATCAGTCCAACCAGCTTTAAATCCACACATAAAGGGCGTTCGGG
>NZ_JBMLRC010000221.1:10308-11722 GCF_049241225.1 Emticicia sp. | reverse complement strand
GCTTTTCCTTTGCTTTTACGCATTGACGAGCCATCCCAAGGGTAAATACGTTGGTTTGATTGATTCTCATCCATATATTGCGTACCAATGAGTGCTTTGGCAGCATATTCCCACTCTGCTTCAGTTGGGAGGCGATATGCAGGTAAAACATTTCCTGATTCGATGGCTAAACGACCTCCAACTTTAACAGTTGGTGCTTCTGGTGCTGCTCCTTTCTTTGATTTCTTACCAAAACCACCACCACTTTTAGATTTTTTAGCTTTGTCGCCAAATCTAACAGCCATTTCACCATTTACAGCTTCAGTTCTCCACTTACAGTAGTCAGATGCTTGTACCCAAGAAACACCAACAACTGGATACATACGAAAGCCTGGGTAACGAAGGTACTGCTCAGTAAATTGGTCATTGAAAGATAGTTTACTTAACCATACCGTTGTATCAGGTAATGCTGTTTCGTAAAATTCTTGAGAAGAATCTTTTTGAATAGCGTGAAGGTATTCTAACCAGTGAAGGTTCGTAATTTCAGTTTCATCCATATAAAAAGACGAAACCGTTACTGTTCTTTCAAGGTTGTCACGAGAGAAAGTTACATCCTCCTCGACCGTACCCATCGTAAAACGACCTCCTTCGATAAACACAAGGTTAGGACCTGCTGGTTGGCCTTTGAAGTCTTTAACTTGTAAACCTTCAGGCTCTTTTCCTTTCTTACTTTTCTTGTTGTATGCAATACCAGTGGCAGTACTTTTACGGCCAGGATTGATACTTGAAGCTTTCTTTTTGCTCGAACAACCACTTAGAATTAGCATGAACGCTAACGCAACCGCAGTCGAACTAAAAAGTAGTTTTTTCATTTTCGGAATGATTTTTGTTAATTAAATTCGTTTTGCAAAAATAGGTAATTCAATATATATTTCAGTAGAAATCTGAAAATCAATTACTTAAGAAACATGATAAATTAGATAATACCGCTTAATAACTTGTCTAATTCATCAATTGATTGTACTTTTTCGACTGTAAGTAGCAGTTTAGACTTGATTTCTTTCAAAGAGCAATGCTTAGGATTATTCTTAATATAATCAAGAATTTTGCCAAACTTATCGGTCTGAAAATATTCTGTACGCTCTTGTGAAACGAAGTATCCTTTTAGGATATTGTTTTTCAAGGTTAATTTTTCAAAACCAATCTGTTCGGCTTTCCATCTAATTCGGGCAATTTTGAATAGATTTTCAACTTCTTCGGGCATCGGGCCGAATCGGTCAACCATTGATTTTTGGAATTCTTGTAACTCTTCTTCCTTCTCTATATTATCAAGTTGATTATAAAGTGAAAGCCTTTCAGAGATATTGCTTACATAACTCTCAGGAATAATAATTTGTAAGTCGGTTTCAATTTGGCAATCAGGAAGCCTTAAATC
>NZ_JBMLRC010000221.1:0-10208 GCF_049241225.1 Emticicia sp. | reverse complement strand
TTGTGTACGAAAAAAACTTGTCCGCCACGTTTCAGCTCATAGCTGATAGCATCTCGGATAAGTTCTTCTTTGAAAACATGCACCTCGGTCGTAACAGGTTGGCGGTTTGGTGGAGGTGTCGAAATAATAGATAAGTCTCTTGCCCCCAGTAACGAAAAATGTAAAGTTCTCGGAATTGGCGTGGCAGTCAAAGTTAACACATCGACGTTATGTTTTATTTCTTTCAAACGGTCTTTGGCTTTTACACCAAACTTTTGTTCTTCATCAATAATCAATAAACCGAGGTCTTTGAATACAATATCTTTATTAAGGATACGGTGCGTGCCAACAAGAATATCGGTCTTACCTTCCTTAATGTTTTTTAGTGTTTGAGTGATTTCTTTTGCTGTTCGGAAGCGACTAATTTCTTCAATATTTACGGGTAGTTTAGATAGCCGCTCAGAAAAAGTTTTGTGGTGTTGCATAGCCAAAATTGTGGTCGGCACTAATACTGCAACTTGTTTACTATCGGCTACTGCCTTGAATGCTGCACGAATAGCAATTTCGGTTTTTCCAAAGCCAACGTCTCCACAAACCAACCTATCCATTGGGTAGGGTTTTTCCATGTCGTCTTTAACGTCGCTCGTTGCTTTTGCTTGGTCGGGGGTGTCTTCATAAAGAAACGAAGACTCCAACTCGGCTTGCATAAAACCATCTTTTGAAAACTGAAAGCCAGGTGCAAGGCGACGCTTGGCGTACAAGGCAATCAACTCTTTGGCTATATCTTTTACCTGTCGTTTGACTTTCGATTTTTTATTTTCCCACTCGCCCGAACCCAACTTACTCATGGTTGGTGGAGCACCTTCTTTACCAGAATACTTCGCAATTTTATGTAAAGAATGTATATTTACGAGTAAAATGTCATTGTCACGATAAATCAACCTTACGGCTTCTTGTTCTTTATCGCCAACCATAATCTTTTCTAAACCAACAAATCGACCGATGCCGTAATCAATGTGTGTAACGAAATCGCCTGTTTGGAGTGACTTTAATTCTTTCAAAGTCAAAGCCTTTGACTTACTGAATTTATCACGGACTTTGAATCGGTGATAACGGTCAAAAATTTGGTGGTCGGTATAGCAAGCAACTTTTGTAAGCTCATCAATAAAACCCGCACGGAGAGAAATTTCCAAAGATTGAAATTTTGTTAAAGGGTCTATCTCTTCAAAAATAGACTCAAGTCTGTTCAATTGCTTGAGCGAGTCTGAGGTAATAAGTGTCGAAATTCCATTGAGTTGGTTTTCTTTTACATTATCAATAAGCCTCTTGAAATCCTTGTTAAATGAAGGCTGACTCTTGGAGGGAAAAACCATTTTCTCAGAATCTTTGAAATAGGACTTCGTACCAAATTCTATTACATCAAACTTTTTCAGTTCGTTGAGGTAGGTTCTTCGAGTTTCAAAAAGTTCTTCGGGCTTTAAAATAATTTTTACTCCTCCACTTTGTTCGAGTATTTTATGGAATTGTTGTTCAACATTATTGAAACAATCTTCCATACACTCTAAAGAATATTCTGCGTCTTTTATCCATATAGTACTTTTATTACGAATAAAATTAAAAAAAGATTCTCTTGTTTCTTGAATTAACTTGTTCTGAACGTCAGGAATCACATTGATTTGGTTGACAGATTGCATAGAAAGCTGTGACTCTGGATTGAAAAGTCGGAGGCTATCAATTTCATCGCCGAAGAGTTCGATACGGCAAGGAAACTCAGAAGCATAAGAGAAGATGTCAACAATACCACCACGAATCGAAAACTGCCCAGGCTCATAAACGAAGTCTGTTTTTTCAAAATCATACGAAACCAGCAACTCCGAAATAAAACTAACATCTAGCTTCTCTCCTAATTTGATTTGAAGCGTGTTGGCAATTAATGATTTTTTGTTAATTACTTTTTCTGAAAGAGCTTCGGGGTAAGTAACGATTAAAAGATTGGTCTTTTCATTGTTTAGTTGATTCAATACCTCCGAACGTTGTAACACATTGGCATTATCTATTTCTTCATATAAATAAGGCTTCTTATATGACATCGGAAAAAGATAGACGTTCTCTTCTCCTACCAAATTTTGTAGGTCGTTATAGAAGTAGGCCGCATCTTCTTTGTCATTCAGAATAAAGATATTGTGTTGAGGATTTACCTTATAATTGACCGAAGCAATGATTGCATCTAAACTCCCCGATAGACCTTTGATGTAAACATTCTTTTTTGATTTTATTTCTGCAAGAAGAGTTTTGATAAAACTATCTTCTTCATAAATCTTTAATAATTCGTGAGCTTTCACTTTAATTATGCTTTTATAAATACGAAAGGGACGCAGATATAATTCTGCGTCCTACTAAATTTGACACAAATGTAAAAAACGACCCTCAATATTGCCCTCAAAGTTGAGAAAATATATGAAAATTATAAATTTGATATTTTTTTTAAATTTCGATATAAGTTGTTTGTTATCAGTTGTTTACGAAAGGTATATGATAAATTTCAATATCGTAAAATATTTTATATTATATTTTAATACGAAATATATATAAATCATATATTTGAATTTGTTAGATAAAATTTATCTGAAATTTTCATTTAGTTAATTCAAATTTCGGCTATTCAATTTTGATAAATCTGTGGTTTTTGACAAAAATATCTTCAGAAAATAAACTCATATATAGTAAAACGGCTCTTTATGCTCCTCACAAAGTTGAAAAAATATGCAATAATTAGATATTTGATAACTTTTTACACTTATTTGTATATAACTTATTTATTATAAGCATTTTATGTAAAAATGACTCCATTCGATAATATCGTATTATATTATATATTTTGTTTTTAAACGAAATTATTCACCGTCTTGTAATCGAATTTTTTCAATCAAACCCTTCAAAGTTGCTTGCCTTGCTGCATCCGATTTTGGATAATCCATGTTAAGCGATTTTAGCTTTTTGGCAAGAATACTCGCTACAATCAATCGCATATTTTTCTTATCATCAGCTGGAATAATGTACCAAGGGCATTGCTCAGTTGAAGTGGCATTGATGGCATCTTCGTAAGCCGATTGATAGTCATTCCAGAACTCTCTTTCCTTTACATCTTGCTCTTCAAACTTCCAATTTTTTGAAGGGTCTTCAATCCTTTCAATCAATCTTTCAGATTGTTCTTTTTTTGAAACATTCAAAAAAAACTTCAAAACATGGATGCCATTTCGAGTGAGGTATTTTTCTAAATTGGCAATATCCTCATAGCGGTTTTCCCATACATTATCCAAATCCTCAGAGATTTCTGCTGGTAGACGTTGCGTATTAATAAGAATCTCGGGATGAACTTTTACTACCAAAACCTCTTCGTAATAAGAACGATTGAAAACTGTAATTGTTCCACGTTCGGGAAGTTGCATATTTGTTCGCCACAAAAAATCATGGTCGAGTTCGGTTTCGGTTGGACGCTTAAAAGAGTATATTCGTAAGCCTTGTGGATTAACTCCAGAGAATACAGCCTTCAATGTTCCATCTTTTCCTGCGGCGTCCATCGCCTGAAAAATAACCAACAAACCATATCTATTATGAGCAAACATTTTTTCTTGAAGCTCGTCGAGTTCGGTTTGGAGCGATTTTAAAGCTATTTCATAGTCTTCTTTATCATCATAAAAATCATTAACTTTGGTCTCAGATTTTTTTATCGAAAATTTTCGTTTACCGTTAAACTTAAAGTCGTCAATATCAATTTTCTTCATTGGATTGTTGATTTTGCTATGCAATGTAGCGTGATGGTTTCTGAAAGAGTTAATTTAAAATTTGATTTAAGGAAACATAACCCAAAAGTAAATTGTTAAAATGAAATACAATATACCACTAATTGTACTTCTGTTCATTGGATATTTGTCCAATGCCCAAGTCGTAAAAAACAAAGTTAAGAAAATGAATCAAGAAAATGTAAAAGTAGAAAATACGGCAGTACCAACAAATAAAGTTGCCACTTTGGCTGCGGGTTGTTTTTGGTGTGTTGAGGCCGTATTTCAGAAATTGAAAGGTGTTGAAAAAGTAGAATCAGGCTACATGGGCGGTACACTCAAAAACCCTACATATAAAGATGTATGTACAGGACAGACAGGCCATGCCGAAGTTTGTCAGATTACATACAACCCTAATGTTATTTCGTTTGAAGAGCTATTGGAAGTATTCTGGAAAACTCACGACCCAACAACCCTTAATCGTCAAGGTGGAGATATTGGTACTCAATATCGCTCGGCAGTATTTTATCATGATACTACTCAAAAGCAAATTGCCGAAAACATTAAAGATGAATTGAGCCAGTCAGGTGCTTATGATGCCCCAATCGTTACGACTTTCGAGCCAGCGAGTGTTTTCTACAAAGCCGAAGATTACCACCAAGATTATTTCAATCTGAATGGGCATAATCCCTATTGTCAAATGGTAGTAAAACCAAAGGTTGAAAAATTCAAAAAAGTATTTAGCGATAGAATTAAGTAAAACATTACTTGTACCAAACAAGTACGTCCTCTTTGTTCTTTCTTTGAATATCAGGTACAGTTGCGTCATCGGCAGCATAACCAACAGGTATTAATAAGAATGGACGCTCGTTAGACGGACGGTTTAAAATCTTAGTCAGAAAATCCATTGGGCTTGGTGTGTGCGTGAGTGCAACCAAGCCCAATTTATGTATAGCCGTAAGCAAAAATCCACACGCAAGCCCGACCGACTCATTGACATAATAGTTCGGTGCTTCTTCCCTCCTACTTCAAATTCGTACGCTCGCTTGAAAACGATAATCAAATACGGAGCAATTTCTAAAAAAGGTTTTTGCCAATCCGTGGCAAATGGTATAAGGTCTTGTTTCCACTCTTCCGACATCCTACTTTCATAACTGATACGTTCTTCTTCTTCGGCAGCAAATCTAATTTGCCTTTTAAGTTCGGGAGACGATACCACACAAAATGTCCACGGTTGTTTGTTTGCTCCTGATGGTGCGGTTGAGGCAGCCATCACCAAGTTTTCAATTACTTCTGCTGGAAAGGTTTTATCAGAAAAGAATCTCAATGAGCGACGCTGATTGAGGTGCTGAAACATTTCTTTCGATAGGGAAATCAAAACTTCCTCACTCAAATTAGATAGATTTGAATATTCTAAATGCTTGTATTTGGATTCCATAAAAGTAATTATTGACCGTTAAGTAAATTTTTTTGGGATTTTTATGAATCAAAAAACACAAAGATAAAATTATTGTGTTGATTTGTACTTTATGAAAAATAGGTCAATTCAAAATGTTATTTTGAGTTATTAAGAAAAAAACAGTTTTATGTTTGATATCTCTTTGTAAATCAATTTAAAATTTTATTTTTGTACCTAATAATTGTTCTCTTCACATTTAAACCATTAGTTCTATGAAAAAATTAATCCTATTCCTTTCTGCAATCGTTGTGTTAGCTTCTTGCCAAAAGAAAGAATATGCTTCTTTCCAAAAAAGCAACACTCCAACTTATGCAGTTGCTAAAAAACAAGCAGTAGCTGCTCAGCCGACTACCGAAGTAGCTGTTGTAGAAGAAGCAACCGCTTCGATCGTAGCTCCAACTGAAACCGCACTTTCGGCAGATAATTCGGTAGCAGTTTCTTCTCTAAATACAGTAACTACTCCTGCTCCAGAAGTTGCTGAAAGCCAAGTAATGACTTTCAATGAGCAAGCAGTGAATGCAGAGTTTGAAAAATTGAATAAATTAGAAGAATTTGTTGCTGCAAACGAAGGCGTAACAATTGAAGATGTTCAAAATACAGAGCTTACTCAAGATTTAAAATTAGATACAAACGTAACAAATGCAGTTGCTGCTGGAGAGTTACCATTAGGAATTCCTGCATTCTGGTGGGGTTGTGTACTTGGTTTACTTGGTGTTTTGGCAGTATACTTAATTACAGACAAAGACAAAGAACAAACTAAGAAGGCATTATATGGCTGTTTAGCTTGGACTGTTCTATGGGTAGTTTATGTTGTTGCGGTTGGTTCTATATTTTAAAAATCATTATTAGTACCTATAAAAATAGCCCAAATCAAAAGATTGGGCTATTTTTGTTTTTTTTGATAATCACAAAAATCCAATATTTATGAAATCTACAATTATTTCCACCATTGCATTGGTCTTAGCACTTACTTCTTGTCAACAAAAGCAATTTGTTTATGTACAGAAAGGTAAAGTAGAAAACTTTGAGTCTTCGAGAAAGGTACCCCAAAGTCAAGTTGCTAATCAGACTAAAAGTGAAACTATAAGCACAACAACCAACGATATTAACAAAACAAATCAACTGGCAGCTTCTGAAGTCTTAGTACCAAACGAAGAAACGGTATCTTTGAATAATAATATTTCGGAGAATGAAGTTTTAGTATACAATCAAGAAAGCATAAATTACAATTTTGAAAAACTCAATAAAGTTGAGGCATTTGTTGAACAAAATACGGATGCGAGTTTTGATACAATAAAAGATACTGACTTATTAAAAGAAATCGAACTTGACACCAATACTTTAGCCAATGTTACAAAAGATAATGAATTACCATTGAATATTCCAGCCTTTTGGTGGGGATGTTTCTTGGGGGGATTGGGTATCTTACTTGTCTACATATTTACAGAAGATAAAGAACAAACCAAAAAGGCTCTATATGGATGTTTGACGGTTGGTGGTGTTGTGGCCGTTATTTATATTGTCCTGATTGCAATAGGATTGAGTTCAGGAACATTATAATAACAAGACTCGCAGGCATTTTATTTGAAAATCGAATCTATGAAAAAAAACATTTTTCTTTTGTTATTGACATACATGTTGGGCGTTCAGTTTGCAAATGCCCAACAATTTTACAGAATTAAGGCCGATGTATCAATAAAAGATAAGCTTTCAAATGGCTCGTATCGCCTAACTATGGGAAAAGTTTATTATGATAAAACATCCTTAAAAGTAATTTATAAACTTACTTTTCCTCAAAAGGAAACAATCATTATTAAAGATACGACCCTTTATAAAATTACAAAAGATAGTGTGTTAGTTCAAAGCGTATTGGCTTCAAACGAATTCTCAATCTTTCATTTAGCTCTATCCGGGAAATTGGCAGACTATGGACTAAATTCTGGAAACGTGGCTAAAATTTATAAAATATCAAAAGTAGAGAAAGATAAAGATGGTAGGGTAATCACCACTTGGAGTGTCATTGAAAAACAATTGATGAAAACTCTCGGAAAAATCAAAATGGCTAATGTGAATAAAAAATTAGATGCGATTGCCTTTTATGACCCTAAAGATAAGTTGCTTAGTCAGCAGTTTTTCAAAGATTATTCAAACTACAATGGTGTTGAATTTCCGAAGCAGGTGACACAGATTTCATACAACACCGATGGAACACAGAATATTCAGCAAACAACCTATAAAAACATTATCATAGACCAAGAAGATGAAAACGAAATCTATAACTATCCTATTCCTGCTGTCACTAAGTCTAAGCTTCCAGCTAAAAGCCCAAAGTAAAGCAGAGGTAAATTTACTTCGTGGAGTAATTCAAACTCCTCAAAAAAGGGTATACAAAGAAGCCAAAGGTAACCGTAATGAGGTTCAGTATTTGTTTTCGGGCTTATTTCTATTTTATAAAACCTTTTTCTCTTCTCAAGACCTAACGGTATGTACATTTACGCCATCTTGTTCAGAATTTGGTATTTTGGCGGTTAAAAAAAGCGGAGTTGTAATGGGTGGAATAAAAACAATGGATAGACTCACTCGCTGTAATGGTCTTAGTCCCGAAAAATATGCAATTGACTTTAAAGAGAAATTACTGATAGATAAGCCTTAATAATGAAAAAAAAACTTTTAATACTTTTTATAATAATTTATAGTACAAAGGCCTTTTCTCAAGACCTTTATAATTTTGAAAATACAAAAAAATTTGCCGAATATTTAGCCAAGTCAGGCCAATACGATTTGGCAACTCGTGAGTTTGAACGTCTGACATTCATGTCTCCTGAAAACGATACTTTAAAAACCTCTCTCCTATCAATGTATCGTCGATCGGGAAAATATGACGAGGCACTCATCCGTGGGAAACAACTATATCCTGAACTGACAACAATGAGTGCTTCATCAGCCGTTGAATATGGGCGAACTTTGCTTTTAAAATCTGAATATAAATCAGCCAAAAGTTTTTGGGATTCTAACTTGAAATTATCGGCTGCCGATAAAACCATTCTTTCCGCTACTTCTGATATTCTTCAAGATAATTATAAAAGTGCCAATGCCATACTTCAGTCAGTTAAACCAGAAGATCACCGATTAGCTACAAATTATAAAGACTTGGCCGAGCAAGCCATGGCAATCAAGCGTAAAAGCCCGGCCGTAGCGGGTATTATGTCGGCAATTATTCCGGGTACTGGGCGTATGTATGTAAAAGATTGGAAAGATGGAATAGTATCTCTCTTCTTTGTCGGTACAATGGCTTTTCAATCAGTAAGAGGTTTTAATAAAAGTGGAGTCAATAGCACCAGAGGCTGGATTTATGGTGGTATAGGCTTTGGTTTTTATTTAGGTAATATCTACGGCTCAGTTGTTTCGGCTAAGGGTTACAACAAAAAAAGTCATTTAGGTATACGAACCAAAATCGAGAATCTTTTTAATAGCTATTATTGAGTTAATAATTATGCAAAAAATACTTTTAATACTTTTTATATTAATACCACGGATTTCCTTTTCGCAGGATCTAAAACAAAGCTTCGATTTTGCGAATGAACTCTTTGCAAAGAAAGATTATACTGGTGCTGGAATTACGTATAGAAGAGTAATTTATTTCGATAAAGCAGAGATTTACCGAAAAGATTGTTATAAAAATATAGCAGATTGTCTCTACGAAACACAACAGTTTGAGGAAGCGGCCGATTATTATGAATTGGCTTTTTTTCAACAAAAAACTGATAGTGCAAAGGCCGAGGTGATATTCAGAAAAATGTCGTGTTATTTGATTTTAAATAATTTTGAATACGCCGAAATCGAACTACTTAATTTACCTTCGAACTTAAACGCAGAACAAAACAATAAAAAAGTATTCTACTCTGCTGTTTTAAACTTCTCAATTGATAAATACGATTTAGCAAAAACACAATTTTTGTCTTTGATTGACTCAACAAATGCGGAATCAAAGAAAAAAATAGAACAGCTATTCATCAAAAATGAAAAAATTAATAGATTAAACCCACGTACCGCAAGAATCATGAGTATGATTATTCCTGGTCTTGGACAGTTCTATGCGGGCGATATTAAAAACGGAACCAACTCAATCATACTTACAGTGGGCATTGCCACTTGGGGAATCGTAACGGCGATCAGAAGTACAAGTCCTTTTGATGTTTTAGTAACGGCAGCTCCTTGGTTTCAGAGATATTATATGGGAGGATATAAAAAGGCTGAGCAGATAACTATCAACGAAAAAAAGAAACGCCGCTCGAAGGTTTATAATCAAATTTTGGACGAAATATCAAAGTAAGATCCTTTGTTTTTTGTATTTCCGACCGCTTAATTGATTTTTCGGTCATTTCTCCTGCATTGCTTTTGTTATGAAAGTGCCAATGTCTAAATTTCGGACTTTAAAAATGTGTCCATAAAAATTAAAATTATCATGAAAAAATTACTTTCAATTTTATTGCTTACAGCATTATGTTTCTTGTATTCGGAAAACATACATGCACAATCATTCGAAAAAGGTCAAAAGAACTTTAGTGTTGGTGTTGGGGCTGGTTATGGTATTGGGGCAAATGCCACAGTTGATTATGGTGTTTCTGATTTGATTAGCATAGGTGTAATTGGTGCTGTTTCTTCTTACAGTTATGGTTATGGATTTGGGAGCAATTTTCGAATCACGTATGTAGGTGTTGGTGGTAGAGGGGCTGTGCATTTCGGAAAGTATCTGAAAGAAATAGGTATCAACGAAGAAAAGCTTGACCCATATATTGGAGGAGTTGGTGGAGTGCGATTAGCAAAGTATGGTTCGGATTATTCAACAATATACAACGAAGCAGACGTAAGACCAATGATTGGCGGTTTCATCGGAGCCAGATATTATTTTAAGGAGAAAATGGCTGTATATGCCGAGGCAGGAACGCCATATAGTTCACTTGGAATTTCAATCAAATTTTAATAAG
>NZ_JBMLRC010000220.1:17749-20374 GCF_049241225.1 Emticicia sp. | reverse complement strand
GCTTTTCCTTTGCCAAAACGTGCCAACATCGGCCCCAAAAGCATGATTGAGCCACGCAATGAAGCTGCTTTGTCTTTGTATTCGGCTGTCTCGAAGTATTCAAAGTTCACGGCATCGGCTTGAAAACGGTACGAGCCATCGCCTACTTTATTGCGACTTACGCCCATATCTTCGAGCAATTCCATGAGTTTGTTTACGTCACGGATATTCGGAATATTATGAATCGTTACGGGTTCTTTGGTCATCAAAACGGCACACAAAATCTGTAATGCTTCGTTTTTTGCTCCCTGCGGAATAATCTCTCCTTTAAGTTTTCGTCCTCCTGTAATTTTAAAAGATGCCATTTTTTATCAATGTAGAATGAATAATTTAGAATGAATAATGAAGGTTTTTCATTATCAAACAATTCAATTTTGAGCAATTTTTTGAGAATATTGGATTATAATATCAGTAAAATTATCCATTTTACATTATCCATTATTCATTAAACATTATCTCGGTCTGCGGTTATTGTTATTTTTATTATTGTTGTTTCTGTCGTTACGGTCGTTTTTGTAATTGCCGTTGCCGAAATTTTTGTTGCGGTCGTTACGGTCATTGCTACGATTACGGTCACGATTGTCACGGTCGCCACCACGATTATCTCTAAACTGGTAATTATTTCCGCCCTGTGACTGATTTTGTTGCGTACGTTGGCGATTGCTGCTGCCATCTCTCGGCGACGACTCCATCAAACCATCACGACGAAGCTCGTCGATTTCCTTTTGAAGTTTGAAGCCTGATAATTCGAGAATCTGCTGTAAACAATCGGCTGTTTCAATGGTGTCTTTGTTCCAAACTTGGAAGAAACTCTTCATCAAGCGTACCATGTATGAAATAAAAGCCTTGCGTTCGTCGTAATCTTGCGTAATCATGGCTTTTACTACCAACAGCTCTAAATTTCGGCCATACAAACGGTGCTTTAGCTGATGCTGATTGTACGGAACGGTCATTGGCTTTTTACCCAAAATCTCTTTCGGTGGTGGCGGAAATGGACTATCAACATCCAAATCAAAATTGGCAATGATATAGAGGTCATCCCAAAGTTTTTTTGAATAATCAATTCCTTCACGCATATTTGGGTGAATCTGACGCATCAACTCAATCAAAATATGAGCATATTTTGTGCGTTGCTCACGGTCAGGCAGACTCACGATGTAGTCTGTTAGTTTTTGTATATTACTTCCGTATTCTTTCACAGGAAATTATTAATGATTAACTTTTGAATGAGTGAATGAGTGAATAAATTTTACCTCAAAACACTTTTCTAAATGTATGATTTTGGAGTTAAAAGCTAAAAGCTAATGGCTAATAGCCACATAAACATAAGCAAAAGTAACAAAAAATAACCTTTGGGTTAAATTTTTCTCTAATTTTGAACAAAATTTCAAAAAAAGTATTTCGATGTACTTCAAAAAAGCTGCTTTTTATCTACTAATCTATGCTTTCCTGAGTGGATGTAGTAAAAAAGTTACCCAACAAGTTGTTTCAAAACCAGCAGGCCCAAAGCGTGAATTCCGTGGGGTTTGGGTGGCAACCGTTGATAATATCGACTGGCCATCTCGCAAAGGTCTTAGTTCCGAAAGTCAACAACAAGAATTTAGAACCATACTCGACAAACAAAAAAGCTATGGAATGAATGCTGTTTTGGTACAAGTGCGTGCCGCAGCCGATGCTTTTTATGCTCGTGGCAAAGAACCGTGGTCAGAATGGCTTTCGGGCGAACAAGGAAAAGCCCCCGAACCCTACTACGACCCAATGGTTTTTATGATTCAAGAAACCCACCAACGAGGCTTGGAATTTCATGCGTGGCTGAACATGAATCGAGGAACCCACAAGGCTTCTAAGAGCATCATGGACGAACATATAACCAAAACTAAACCCGAATGGTTTCTAACCTACGGAGGACACAAATTATTCAATTTGGGAATTCCAGAAGTGCGTGATTATATAACGGATGTGGTCGTGACGATTGTACGCAACTACGATGTAGATGGCATTCATTTCGATGATTATTTTTATCCCTACAATGAGCCAAATCAGAAACTACGAGACGAAGATACTTTCAGAAAATATGGTAATGGCTTCAAAAATATTGAAGATTGGCGACGCTTTAATGTGGATATGGTCGTAAAAAATGTCAGCGAGGCCATTAAACGAGAAAAACCAAAAGTAAAATTCGGCATTAGTCCATCAGCCGTTTGGCGAAATGCTTCAACTGACCCCATTGGCTCAGCCACGCAGGGCGGGCAGCCTTCGTACGATAATCTTTATGCCGATACCCGCAAATGGGTAAAAGAAGGCTGGCTGGATTACATCACGCCACAGATTTATTTCAGCTTCGAGTTTGAAAAAGTTCCGTACAAAACCATGACCGATTGGTGGATAAAAAACTCATTTGGTCGCCATCTTTACATTGGTCACGGTGTATATCGTGTAAAAGCTGGAAGCAAAGAAATCGGCTGGGAAAAAGCCAATCAGATTCCTCGTCAGATTCGTTATAACCGCACGAAGCCACAAATTTCGGGTAGTATGTATTTTAGCTCTAAACAATTGATTAATAATGAATTATCGGTCAATGACTCG
>NZ_JBMLRC010000220.1:16009-17649 GCF_049241225.1 Emticicia sp. | reverse complement strand
CCCAAAATAAAACCACCGATATTATGTAGAAATGTAGCAAAAACCAAAGCCAAACCAACCGTTTGCAATGATTTTTGGCCTGCTGCCGTAATAATCACAATAATCACGGCAATGCCTGCCATTGAGATAATTGGTAGCACTTTTTGCAGCCACTCGCCTCTTCCATTCAATAATTTTGTGAGTAAAAAACCAATACCAACTGGCACTATTATCATTTTTGAAATATCGAGGGTCATGCTCCAAAAATCAATTTCGATGAATTGACCGCCCAACATTTTCATCAAAAAAGGTGTCATGATTGGAGCCAAAAGCGTGGCGAATGAAGTAATGGTGATTGATAAGGCAACATTGGCTTTGGCAATATACGACATCACATTGGAAGCCAAACCACTGGGCGAACAACCTACTAAAATAACTCCGGCAGCAATTTCGGGTGGAAAATTGAAACTTTTGGCGATAGCAAAGCCCAGAAAAGGCATAATCGTAAACTGACAAACCAAACCCACCACAACGGCTTTTGGCATTTTGATTACACCAAGAAAATCATCATAAGTCATGGTTGTTCCCATTCCAAACATGATTATTTGCAACAGCGGAATGATTAATTCTTTTAGCTGAAAACCATTGATTTCGGTAAAATATTGAGGAAAGAAATAAGCAACAGTGGCCGCTACGACGATACAAAGCGTATAAGTATAATTTTTCATGAAACTTTATAGGGTTGAAGAAATAGTCCACGGTCGATAGACGACGGTCAACAGTATATTAAAATTTTGATTATCAATTTATTGCAAAGATAAATTTATCTATCAATGAAACTAAAGGAATTTCCCTTCATTTATTCTAATCTACAAGACCAGCGACGGCATCGCTTCGAGCGATGCCGTCGCTATTCCCCAAGAATTAAGGAAATCTAAGAAAATACTTGGTTTATTAGAACTCCAATGGAATGAAATATCACCCACTTCGGGGTTCAAACATAACTATTATAACTGAATACTATAATAATTTCATCCTTTCAGGATTAGCTTAATAGACTTTTGAATCTATGTACAATTTGATCTCTGACTGCTAACTAAATAATCTTATAAATCCACACACGCCAGTTGGCATCTTCTACTTTTGAAAGCAATTTCAAGTGCTCTGATGGGTGTCTCACTTCAACGGCCGACAATATATAACCGCACTTTAATTGCTTCAATTTATCGAAGTCATAATCTAAGCTTTCGGTACAGCACTTTTGTTTTTTTAGAATACCATCACCCGCAATAACAGCTTCATTATCAAACAAATAGCATCTACTCCCCCACTGCTCAAAATAGTTTTTGATGAATTTGTTTTGGTTCAATTCGGGTTGAATGATTGCTTGGATTTGATGTTTGTAAGCCAACGAATAAAGCACTACATAACCATCAATCGTCGGAATTTGGTTATACTGGGCAACCGCAGGGTGCAGCCCAACCATTCCGACTCGTTTGTTCGGATTTTCGTCTTGCTTCAGTACGGTTTTTACTTTCGAGAAAAGGTCTTCGGCATAAAATTCTCGGTAAGAAACGTAATCTCGGCCGTGAATGGTTTTCTTGATATAATCGCCCACCAACTGATTTGAGAATAGCACAATGATGACTTGAATACTGGCT
>NZ_JBMLRC010000220.1:14116-15909 GCF_049241225.1 Emticicia sp. | reverse complement strand
TAGAATTGTATTTTTTTAAGATTCTATCAAAACTCCAAAATAACAATGGCTGCCCTGCGGAGCTCAGTCCACCCGAAAACCAGAAAGGTAATAAAGCAAAACCTAAAGCTATGAAAGGAGCAATTTTGGGCGAAAGTTTGAGTGTATCTTTTGTAAATAAATATGTACCAATAAAAGCGACCAAACTCATCAAAATCACATTGATATTATAGGCAACAATTGGCTTAAACCACACAAACAACCACGCAATCAAGCTCCACTCGGAGCCAAACGCAATGCGTGGAGCTTGCATCACGGTTTCGTTGGGTGTGTACGAACTCGCCAAAAGTAAGTGTTGGTCAGCCAATGATTTATACCAAGCAATGTTTGCTTCCAGATTATCATGCACTCTGATTGAAGCATCTTCGCCCAAAAATACAATAAAGGCAAAGAAACTCAGAAGAAGTAAAAAACTGATAATGAGCGATTTATTAAAAAAAAGAGGCATAAATATTTAGACTATTTGTTCATTGCCGTCAGTTTTAACTGACGGATAAAAGTTAGTAAACAAATCAGCTTTAGCCAAAATGTTTATCTCATTTAAAGTTTGGCAGAGTATATACAGTAAAAATAGTGACTCAATATCAATTATAAAATCCAATAATTTTATCAATAATCAATTGTTGGTCTACCTCGGTCAGCTCATAAAATAAAGGCAAACGCACCAAACAATCAGAATAATAATCACTTACGGGTAGCGAGACATCTCCTGCTTTTTCTCTATAAAATGGACTGCTGTGCAACGAAATATAATGAAAAACAGCGTAGATTTTATTTTCTTTCAAGAAACCAATCAAAGCATCACGTTGCTCAATCGAATCGGTGAGCAAATAAAACATGTGAGCATTATTGGTAGCGTAGCTTGGTACTACTGGTAATTTTAGTTTACCTGCTTGCTCTAAACTCGCAAATGCTTCGTAGTATTTCTCCCAAATCTGCTTGCGTCTTGCTTGTATTTTTCCAAGATTTTCGAGTTGTGCAAATAGATATGCTGCAACCACTTCCGAAGGCAAAAACGATGAACCAATATCTACCCAATTGTATTTATCGACTTCACCACGCCAAAAAGCCGAGCGATTGGTGCCTTTCTCCCAAATAATTTCGGCACGTTTCTCAAAACGCTCATCGTTGATAACCAACATTCCGCCTTCGCCCGAAATAATATTTTTGGTTTCATGAAAACTAAAAGCCGATAAATGTCCGATACTTCCCAACGGCCGACTTTTATAAAATGAGTCAACGGCCTGAGCAGCATCTTCGATAACGAATAAGTTATTGGCTTCGGCAATGTCCATTATTTTGTCCATATCACAGGCAATTCCTGCGTAATGCACGACCACAATTGCTTTGGTTTTGGGCGTAATTAAGGCCGAAAGTTTATCGGCATCGAGATTTGGGTTTTCGGTAGAGCTATCGGCAAATACAATTTTTGCTCCACGCAATACAAAAGCATTGGCCGTAGAAACAAAAGTATAAGATGGCACAATTACCTCATCGCCTACTTGAATATCGCATAAAATAGCGGCCATTTCGAGGGCATCCGTACACGAAGTCGTGAGCAGGCAGCGACGAAAACCGTATTTTTCTTCAAAAAAACGCTGGCATTTTTTAGTAAAAACACCATTTCCAGAGATTTTGCCCGATTGCACGGCCTCTCCGATGTATTGTAGCTCGTTGCCCGAAAGGTATGGTTTGTTGAAAGGAATCACGAGAAAATTAATGTTGAATGAGTGAATGAGTGAATGAGTGAATGA
>NZ_JBMLRC010000220.1:8212-14016 GCF_049241225.1 Emticicia sp. | reverse complement strand
TGAATGAGTGAATGAGTGAATGAGTGAATGATTCTACCAATTTTATCATTCACTCATTCTGAACGGGCGGCGAACCGCTTCAAAATTATTTCTTTGTTAGAACCACCGCACAACTGGCACCAAACGACATTTTGGATTTTCGTAGCTGGGCCAATTCCCAACTATGAATTTTATTGAATATCGTGGTAGCAAGTTTGGATGGTGTATGATTATCAAATTCGGCATCAAGGGTATTTTTGCGAGTTTTCCCAAAAAGTCTGGCGAGACGAAATGGAATTGCACGTAAAACACCCATAATTGGTGGTAAATAGGAGAAAATATAACTGCCGTAGGTGTATTCTAGTCCACAAGCTTTGGCAAGTTTATCAAACATTTCGAGGTTATAACGGCGATAATGCCCGCTTTCGTCATCCACTTCCGACCAAAGCCATTGATGAGCTGGTACGGTGATATAAATATGCGAGCCTGACGGCAAATACTGAGCAAGGCCCGTCAGGAATGCTTTGTCATCTTCGATGTGTTCGATTACATCAAAAAGCCCGACCGCATCGATTTGTTTTTCAGCAAACGGAAATTCTTGAAAAAAGATATTGTAGGCTTCCTTCACGCCTCGTTTCTTGGCATTCAGACAACCCGCATAACCCGGTTCGATTAAAAATATTTGTTTTTCGGGATACTTTTCCGACAAAAATTTAACTTGAAAACCATTTCCTCCGCCCACATCGGCAAAGTTTTTGGCAAATTTGAAGCGTTGCGTAAGCGTCAGAATCACATCGTTTCGGTGTTTAAACCAAAAACTGTTGTCTTCTACGGCAAAGCAATAGTTGTTTCCCTCTTCGGGATACGACATTTTTTCGGCATGAGATGCACGCCAAATATCATTTTTATCAAGCACCAATGATGCTGTTTTTATTTCTTCCGAAACGGCCATTATTCAAACAATTCAATTTTACTGCAAATATTGTCTATTTTGATGATTAACTTTGCAAATTACAAGCCAATTATTTTAGACCACGATTAAAAAGATTGGTAAGATGGACAGGATTTAATGTCTATCTAAGTTACTTTTCAATCATCACATTTAGGAAACTTTCAATGAATGTTATAAAAAAACAGGCTTTTCTTGGTACAATTTTCTCTTATGGGGGGGTGTTGGTTGGATTTGTATCTCAATTTTTTCTGATTCCACACAATATCAGCGAAGCTGAAAATGGACTTTTAGCAGTTTTGCTTTCTTATATGTACGTTTTGGTTCAACTTTCATCCTTAGGTTTCAATGCCGCTGGAAGTCGTTTTTTTCCACATTTTCGTGATGCCCAAAAAGGACATAAAGGTTATTTATTTTTAGGTTTGATTTCGGCTTTGATAGGTTTTACAATTGTCAGTGTGGGGCTATATTTTTTCAAAGATACGATTGTAAAAAATGAGGAGAAATCACCACTCTTTGCCGATAACTTCTATTTATTATTGCCAATCACGCTCGCCACTTTACTTTTTAATCTGCTTGATAATTACGCCAAAAACCTATATGATACCCTAACAGGAACATTCTTAGCTCAATTTTTACAGCGTTTTCTTATTTTATTGGCATTACTTCTGGTCGTATTCAGATTTATAACTTTCGAACAATTTATTTATTTATGGGTAATTGCCGTTGGGTTTTATGTTGTTCCGATGTTTTTAAAGGCTCGAAAACTTGAAGGTTTTTCACTCAAACCAGATTTTTCGGTTATGACTCCTGCGTTTAGCAAAGAATTTTGGTTTTATGCTTTTCTGACAATCCTGACTGGCTTTTCTTCGATGGTAATTCTGTATATTGATAAAATCATGTTGGCGGGAATTTCATCTTATCGTGAAACCGGCATTTATAATACTGCTTCGTTTTTTGGTAGTGTCATGGGAATGGCTCTCATGGCCGTAACCAAAGCCGCTCAACCTCTGATTGCCGATTCGTTTGCAAAGAAAGACCTAATAAATATTTCTACGATTTATAAAAAAAGTTGCACGACTTCTCTGATAGTTGGTTGTTGGATTTTCTTAGGAATATACCTCAATATTGACAATCTATTTTTGTTATTACCGCCTTCTTATTCCGCAGGAAAAATGGTGGTGATTATTATCTGTCTGGGAAAACTCTTCGATTTGGCAACGGGACTGAACGGAACGATTTTGGCTCTTTCGAAACACTACATTTATGATACATATATTATGGTTGGGCTGATTTTCATAACGGTTGCTCTCAACTATTTTCTGATACCCATCTACGGCATGAATGGGGCAGCATTTGCACTGGCCATCGCTACGGTTTATTATAATTTGGCTCGTTATTTAGTAGTTTTGATTAAACTCGGCATGCAACCTTTCACCTTTGATTTGGTAAAAGTTATCATTGTAGCACTCGCTTCATGGCTGATTATCAGATTTTTACCCGAATTTGGAGGAAATAAAATGATGTCAATCGTAGATATGGCTTATCGTTCGGCAGCTCTTACGGTATTGTATGGACTAATTATTTATTGGAGCAATATTTCGCCCGAATTGAATGGTGCAATGAAGAATTTGTGGTTGAAAGTGACTAAGTTTTTCTGATAAAATATCAATAAAAAATCGTGGCATATCATAAAGATTTGCCACGATTAAACCCCAAAAAACTACTATTTCTTAGCCAAAGTATAAACTTTTCCGTTTCCGAGATTGAGCATATACATCTCGCCATTGGCATCTTGCCCAAAAGCCGAAACAGTGCCGACATTCGCTACCACATCGCTTTTTGTTACGGTTTTGCCATCGTAAGTTAATGCCCAGATTTTTCCACTTATGTAATCGCCGCAGAAATATTTCCCTACCAAATCTGTAAACTTTTTCCCTCTGTAAACAACTCCACCTGTTACCGAACGTCCATCACTTCCTTGCTGATATTCCCAAACTGGAGCAATCAAATCTGTTCGTGAGCAATCGCCCGAATAACACGAATTTCCCTCCTTTACTTTCCAACCGTAGTTTCCACCTTTCGTTATTACATCAATTTCTTCCACTTTATTTTGGCCAACATCACCAGTCCATAAGTCTTTCGTAACCGAATCGAAACTAAAACGCCACGGATTTCTAAGACCATAAGCATAAATTTCTTCGCTAAAACCTTGTGTGTTTCCTACGTAAGGATTATCCCTCGGAATGCCATAATTGCCCTTGGTAGTAGAATTTACATCAATTCTCAGCATTTTTCCCAACAAACTGGCTCTATTTTGAGCATAATTCTGTGGGTCGCCACCACTTCCACCATCGCCCGTAGCGATGTATAAATAGCCATCTGCCCCAAAAGCCAACTGGCCACCATTATGATTGGTATAGGGTTGGTCGAAAGTGAGCAAAATAGTTTCGCTGCTTGGGTCGGCGGTCTGACCATTGGCCTTGAATCTTGCAATTACGCTCTGGCGACGAGGAGAATTTCGGGTGTAATTCACATAGAAAAAGCCATTACTCTTGAAGTTTGGATGAAAAGCTAAACCCAACAAGCCCATTTCTCCGCCTGAAGCAACTCGGCTGGTAATATCCAAAAACACCGATTTAGTTTCGGTAGTAGTGTTATTTTCAAAAGCCTGAATTACACCTCTTTGTTCAACCACAAACACACGATTAGTGCCATCGTTGGCGTGCGTAAAATCTACTGGAGAACTAAAAGACAACTTCGGAAAAGCCTCAACTGCTTGATATGAAATAGTTACAGGTGGCGTTACTACTACTGTTGTAGGGGTAGTTGGTGTGGTCGTTGAGGTGGGGGCATCTTCTGCTTCTTTACATCTGATAGCAATCAAAGAAACAAAACCACAAAGCCCAAGAATTACAAACGTTTTTTTCATTAGAATACATGGTTTATGAATGTATAACGAAAAAAACGCCTGTAAGTTTTAAGACTATTATTGAATTAATTCTCTTGCAATTCTTGCTGCAATTTCTCCAGTTCGCTCAAATCTTTTTTAAATGCTACCTCTTTTTGGTTTTTAAACGCCCCCATTTTATAGGCGATTAAGTAAATTGTCACCGAAATAGCCATCGGAATCAGTGTATCAACAATTGCCATTGATAGACTTTTGGTGGCCAATTTATGGGGTAAAAATGAGAAGATTGTCAAACACCCCGACACAAACATAATTGCTCCGAACCAGCCTTCGGCTTTTTTATTACTCTCAAATGTGGCTATCAGATTTTTCAAGAACGACCTCAAATTGGCATCAGTAATATCAGTTTTCAGCGTTTTATAAGCTCTGAAAAGCACAACAATTGCCATCAGATTTCCAAGTAAAATAAACAAAAAAGGTACATATTGCCACAAAAACTTAAAATCAAAGGGATTTCCCGCAAAAACCGCCACTAAGAAAAAGAACTCCAAAAACATCAGTACCAACAGTAGAGTATTCTCTCTTTTGATGCGTGAAACTCTCGAATTCGACCGCTCTCTAATCATACTAAAAATTAGTCTTTCGTTGATTGCTTGTGTGGCCTGTAATTTACGGTCATAAACTTGCCAAGCTGATTTTAATTCTTCTAAGTTCATAATGTATTTGATTTTATGATTTTTTCTAATTTCTGTTTGATTCTATTTAATCTCACGCCTACATTGGAGTTAGAAATACCGATAATTTCGGCTATTTCATCGTAAGTTTTTTCTTCCAGATAAAGCATAATGATAGCTTTTTCTACCTCCGAAAGTTTTTCGATTGCCAGCTTTAGCATGCCCAGTTTTTCTTCATCATCATTGTCAAAACTCATATCCGGAATCTGGAATTCTTCTGCTGTAATTGCCTTTTTATCAGGCTTTTTAATCTCTTTTCGCAAATTAGAAATTGCCGTATTTAGTCCAACTCGATACATCCATGAGGTATTCAAAGATTCGTTTCTGAAACTCGGATACGCTTTCCATAGCTGCAAAACTATTTCTTGAAAAAGGTCTTTCTTCGCCTCTTCATCGTGGCAATATAGATTACACACCTTAAAGATGATTCCACGATGGGTATTGAGCATTTCGACAAAGTCTTTTTCCATTTTGATATTGAGATTCGTTTGAACAATTAGTCGTCAAGCCTACACAAAACTTACAGTTTCGCCCTATTTTTTTCAAGGAATACACAATTTATACAAATAAAACCATCCAGTCGTGTAAAAGACCTTAGAGATTTTTCATGAAAATTCACGTAATTCGCATTCATTTTATCAATCAATTTCATTTCGCTTGAAAATTCTACTTATCAATACCGACGATGCCATGGGCGGGGCCGCCATTGCTTGTTTGCGATTGCTCAAAACGCTCAATCAGACCACAGGCATAGAAGCGACAATGTTGGTGCAGGAAAGAAAGCGAGATAACCCAAATGTAAGGGCAATTGCCGAAACTTGGCTACAAAAAAAACTGGCCTTTGAACGATTCGTAAGAGAGCGACTTTACTTCAAATTTCAAGAAAAAAACAAAGAAATCAGATTTGCTTTTTCGCCAGCCAATTCGGGCATTGATATTTCTGAGCATCCGCTCGTGCAGGAAGCAGACGTTATTCATTTGCATTGGATAAATTTTGGTTTTTTATCATTAAAATCGCTCGAAAAGCTTTTTGCACTCAATAAGCCTATCGTCTGGACACTACACGATATGTGGGCTTTTACGGGCGGCTGCCACCACAGTGGAGACTGCGAAAACTTTCAAAATACTTGCGGAAATTG
Source organism: Emticicia sp. (assembly GCF_049241225.1). Taxonomy (NCBI): domain Bacteria; kingdom Pseudomonadati; phylum Bacteroidota; class Cytophagia; order Cytophagales; family Leadbetterellaceae; genus Emticicia; species Emticicia sp. Next base: position 8,304 of record NZ_JBMLRC010000220.1, on the reverse strand, counting down.
TGTACAATATCTCAAAAATCCATCTCCAACTGATTTATCGAATAAAGTTTGGCAACGGAAAAGTGCAATTTTCTCCCTTCGACTTCGCTCAG
>NZ_JBMLRC010000220.1:0-8112 GCF_049241225.1 Emticicia sp. | reverse complement strand
GTCAAAATAAAAAAACTACAATAGTTGGATGCAGTCAATGGCTTGCAAATCGGGCGAAAAAAAGTAGTTTATTGAAAGATTTTTCGGTGAAAGCTATTCCAAATCCTTTGGATGTGAGTTTATTTTCGCCACAAGATAAAGCAGATACAAGAGCAAAACTGGGACTGCCGATTGATAAAAAGCTCATACTTTTTGTAGCGGCAAAGGTTTCGGTAATTTGGAAAGGATTTAGTTATTTTCAAGAAGCTTTAGAGATTTTAAAAACACAATATTCTCACAATCAAGATATTGAGTTAGTAATTTTGGGTGAAAGCGATGCCGAAACGATTGCAAAATTACCTTTCAAAGCTCACGCTTTGGGTAGAATTTCCGATGTCAATCAAATCGTTTCTATTTACTCAGCTGCCGATGTTTTTGTCACATCTTCGATTCAAGAAAACCTACCCAATACTATCATGGAAGCAATGGCCTGTGGCACACCTGCGGTTGGTTTTGAGGTTGGAGGAATTCCTGAAATGATTGAATATCCATATACAGGTTTCTTAGCAAAATACAAATCGGCTGAGAGTTTGGCCGAAGGCATGCAGTGGGTTTTGTTTGAGGCAAACCATGAAGAATTATCAAAAAACGCTCGCCAAAAAGTGCTGGATAATTATTCTGAAAAAGTGGTAGTTGAGCAGTATTTGGAGGTTTATCGAAGTCTTGTAGCACAAGTCTCCTGACTTGTTTCGCACAAAGCACAAGTTAGGAAACTTGTGCTACAAAATCAGCTATTTCTTCGTAGGCTTTGAGCACATTTTGCTGTAAATCTTTATTTAGCTTTTGGGCGTTTTGCTTTTTAATAGCCAACTCTTCGGTTGTCAAATTGCCTAAATATGCTCGAATCTGTTTGCCCAAATCAGCATCTTCACGAATCAGCCATGCAGCCTCTTGGAGCATATCCCAATTATCGCTTTCTTGACTACCACAAAACAAAATCGCTCCGCCAGCCGCCACCGCACTGACAGCTTTCGACGGAATCATCAGATGCGTATATTTTGTCAATAAACTCACCAAATGCACATCCAAAAAATTAAGTTGGCTTCTTGGCACATTCGGCAAAATACTTATTCCTTCATAGTTTTTAGCAAAATCAAGCACATTTTGAGCTTTTTTACCGTAAAGAGCCAAAACTAAGTGATGTTTTTCGGGGTTGAAAGCCTTGATAAACTCTATTAAAAACTGCTCGTTGTGGGCATCATTCAAATTTCCACAATACCCAAAATATATCTTTCCATCTGCCTTACGCCATGCAGGTAGCTGACTTTCATAAGTCTGATGAAAAATAACACCACAAGGAAGAATAGACCTCACCCCCTGCCCCTCTCCTCGTAGGAGAGGGGTTGAAGTTGTGATTACTCCCTTCTCCTTTGAGGAGAAGGGTTGGGGATGAGGTGTATATTTTAAATACTTCTCTTCCAAAACCTCCGCTTGTTTTCGCCCCAAAGCAATTAATTTATTGGGAGAGTTTTGGTATGTTTTCTTCAAAAACCATTGATAAATAGCATTTTTCTCGGCAATCATGCCAATTGCTACGAAGGCTTCGGGAAATAAATCCATTGACCACAAAGCCCATTTTCTTTCGGGCGGCGTTCCGTTCGAGAGCAACATCGAAGCCCAAAATGGTAGTAAAGGCGGGCTGGTCATTACAATAATAGCAGCATTCTTGTCAATACTTTTCGCTTTTCTGATAAGTAAAAAGCCATCTAAAAAGCCAGCCAGTTGTTTCAGTAGCTTACTTTTACCATCATAAAGTGTTTGCAACGTATGTAGTTTGCCCACAGGCTCTCGCTTTGCTCCACCACCATCGTCGTTACCTTCGATGTTTACGATATGTACTTCGATTTGATGTTTTTCGATGAGATATTTCGCCAAATCCCATGCAGATTCTCCCGTAATTCCAGGGTTAGGCGGATAATGGCGATTAACTATGATAACTTTTTGGCTCATTCAACTTTGCTCTGATATTTATAACCTCTCGCAAGGTCAAATCTTAATGATAGGCCAAAATTATAACTTATTCCATTCAATGACTGTGTTGCCTCGCCAATTTTATTTGAATTTTCTGTGTAAACCAAATCAGAACGAATGCCTGCATTAGGTGCAAAAGCCATTCGTCCGAAAACACTAATGTAAAATCCGTTGGCCACTCGTCCTTGCAGTTCAGTTTGTAATTCAAAAACAGCCGAGAGTTTTTTGGTCAGAAACGATTTTGAAGTAAGCTCTAATTTGACAGAATCTCTTCCAGCAGCACTAAAACGGTAATCATAACCCGTAAACGTGAGTTCATTAATCAAACGGTCTTTTACATTTGTATTGAAAAGCACTCCACCGCCAACATATAACCCAGCCGTTTTGGTGATGGCATCGAGTGTCCAAACTTTGTATTTGTATCTCAACGGGATTGTCGTAAAATTTCTCCCAATCTGATAGGTAGTTAATCTTCTACGTGTCGCAATCGACTGAATCAGAAAGATAGGATTATTCAGATACCCAGTTTCTACCGCCCATTTATTATCATAGTTATAACCCAAGGACACTCCCCATGCAAAAACATTGTTATTTTGGATACTGACCAAGCCATTGATAGAATTATCGAGCGAAGCATAATTAAGTTTAAAGCCACCTTCAATCCCCATGTACAAACTCATTTCCTTACGGTTGAGGTTGGGATAGGCATTATTTCTTACATCCAAGCGTTTGGTTGGTGGTTTGTAGTATTCTTCATCATCTTGAGCCTTCAACTCACCGAAAATACCTACTACCAAAAACAAAAATATAAATATAGATTTCATCATTCTGTAAATATTTCCAAAACTACTAACAAAGACGACACGCAATCACTAAAAGTTGCCAGTAAAGCAAAACGAGATTTTATTTAGCAAAGAAAAAATATAATTTTTCTATGTTTTTTTAATAAATAACGAAAGAAACGTAGTAGAATTTCGTGATGAAAGCAAAAAGAAAATTTATATTTGTAGAAGATTCTCAAAAAGCCCCTTATAATGTTTGAGCCGCAAAAAATGAGTAAATCTACTTATTTGCTCAGACGCCCATTCACTTAATTATTCATTATTGAATGAAAACCTTAGACACTTATGATTTTTCGGGCAAGAAAGCCCTCATTCGAGTAGATTTCAATGTGCCTCTTAATGAAAAGTACGAAATCACTGACGACACTCGTATCACTGCTACAATCCCGACTATCAAGAAAATCTTGAAAGATGGTGGTTCATGTATCTTAATGTCGCACTTAGGGCGTCCGAAAGATGGTCCAACCGAAAAATACTCGCTTAAACACTTAGTAAACCCACTTTCAGTTATTTTAGGTTTACCAGTAAAATTTGCTGATGATTGCATCGGAGCATCGGCTGCCGAGCAAGCTGCCAGCTTACAACCAGGCGAAGTGCTTTTGCTCGAAAACCTTCGTTTTTATAAAGAAGAAGAAAAAGGAAATGTTGAATTTGCCGAAAAATTATCGAAACTTGGTAATGTTTGGGTAAATGATGCTTTCGGAACTGCCCACCGAGCTCACGCTTCTACGGCTATCATCGGTCAATTCTTCGAAGACCGTGTTTGTGGCTACGTTATGCAAGCTGAAGTAGATAACGCCGAGAAAATCTTAAACAACGCTGAGCGTCCGTTTACGGCTATCATGGGTGGAGCAAAAATCTCTGATAAAATCTTATTGATTGAGCGTTTGTTGGATACTGTTGACAACCTCATCATCGGTGGTGGTATGACTTATACCTTCACAAAAGCACAAGGTGGTTCGATCGGAAAATCGCTTTTAGAAGCTGATAAGATGCCATTGGCTTTAGAATTGATTGAAAAAGCAAAAGCCAAAGGTGTTAATCTAATTATGCCACTGGATAATGTTTGTGGAGATAAATTCTCGAACGATGCCAACCGCATTACGGTACCAACTGGTGCAATTACTGATGAATGGGAAGGATACGATATTGGTCCGGAATCAGTAAAACTTTTCACCGAAACAATCTTAAAATCAAAAACTATTCTTTGGAATGGCCCAATGGGTGTATTTGAATTCCCGAATTTTGCAGTTGGCACAAACGCTATCGCTGAGGCTGTAGTAAAAGCAACTGAAGAAAACGGTGCGTTCTCGCTTATTGGTGGTGGCGACTCAGCTTCGGCTATTAATAATGCTGGATTCGGCGACCGTGTTTCTTACGTTTCAACGGGTGGTGGTGCATTGCTCGAATACATGGAAGGTAAAACCCTCCCAGGTGTTGCTGCTCTTGCATAAATAGTCCACAGTTGATAGCGGGCGGCGTTCCGTTCGACAGTCCATAGTTATTTTTGCATAAAAAATCCCCGTTCTCGAACGGGGATTTTCATTTATAAATATTAGATAAGGAAATAATAATTTGGACACTTACCAAAGTTTAACATTGGTAAAATACAGGCCGATAGCCACTGCTACGGTCAGGCCGCTGATTAATAATAATTCAGCGTACTTCATTTGGGATTCAGATTTGGTTGCTCTGTTCATAACTAATCAATTTTAGTTTATATGGAGTTTCTATTTGGACGCAATCTTAGCATCAAAGCCACAAAAATTCTTCAATATTTCAACTACTACCCACCTTCAATAAACGAATTTAGCTAAAAAAGATTTCGTAATAAATCAAATTTTATTAAACGGTCATTGATATTTCCAAAAAACCTACCTGATTTATACCCTCATTTCTTTTTCAAGTAGTATCTTTGCAAGACTTTGTGTATGCTAAAATGCTTTAAACAAACTTTTGTTGTTCAGCATTTTAAACATATACCGACGAATCAAATTCATCATAAAATCAGGGAAATCTGATAAACCAGTTTAATCAGAGTCAAGAATGTCAAAAGTTATTATCATTGGTGCCGGTGGAGTCGGCAGCGTTGTCGCTCACAAATGTGCGATGAACTCCCAAGTATTTACCGAAATCCTATTGGCAAGTCGCACAAAATCGAAATGCGATAAAATTGCAGCCGATATTGAGGAAATGCACGGTGTGAAAATTCAAACGGCAAAAGTTGATGCCGATAACGTACCCGAATTGGTTGAACTTATCAAAAGTTTCCAACCGAAAATGGTTATCAATGTGGCCCTTCCATACCAAGACCTTACCATTATGGATGCTTGTTTGGAAACCGGCGTTCACTATCTCGATACGGCAAATTACGAGCCAAAAGATGTAGCTAAGTTTGAATATAGCTGGCAATGGGCTTACCAAGAGCGTTTCAAAGAAGCTGGCTTGATGGCTCTTCTGGGTTGTGGTTTCGACCCAGGCGTGACGCAAGTATTCTGTGCGTATGCCAACAAACATCACTTCGACGAAATGCACTACCTCGATATCATCGACTGTAATGCAGGAAATCACGGAAAGGCATTTGCTACAAACTTCAACCCCGAAATCAACATCCGTGAGATTACTCAAAACGGACGTTATTGGGAAAACGGAGAATGGGTAGAAATTCCACCTATGTCAATTCACAAAGCCATTGATTACCCAGGAATCGGCCCGAAAGAATCTTATGTTTTATACCACGAAGAGCTCGAATCTTTGGTAAAAAACTTCCCTACATTGAAACGTGCCAGATTCTGGATGACATTCGGCCAAGCTTATTTGACTCACCTCGAAGTACTTCAAAACGTGGGAATGACCAGAATCGACCCAGTAAAATTCAACGGTATGGACATCGTTCCGTTAGAGTTTTTGAAGGCAGTATTGCCCGCTCCAGATACTTTAGGCGAAAACTATACGGGTCAGACTTCAATCGGTTGTCAAATCAAGGGTATCGAAGATGGAAAAGATAAAACTTACTACGTTTGGAATAACTGCGACCACGCCGAATGCTACAAAGAAGTAAAAGCTCAGGCGGTATCCTACACAACGGGCGTACCAGCCATGATTGGAGCAATGCTCATGCTTACTAACCCAGAATGGCAAAAAGCGGGTGTTTGGAACTGCGAAGAACTAAACCCAGACCCATTCATGGATTTGCTCAATACGCAAGGTTTACCGTGGCACGAGCAAGTAAACGGAGTTTTACCTCACGAATATTGATAGCTCAGTCGATTGTTCACAGACGATAGTCGATAGAACATTTTAAAGAATATAATTAAATCCTGCCACACAAAATGGCAGGATTTTTTCGTTTTTCTGAAGCGAATATTCGGTCTACTCACTATATTTACAAAAGCAATAAACCTGAACTTATGAAAAAAACACTTTTAATCCTTACGCTCATCTCAAACATAGCTCTTGGGCAAGAAAAGAAAGAAGAACCTAAGAAAAACACCGACCCGAAAGAAGATTTGTCAATTCAATCAGCAATGATATACAATTCATTGAACCGAAATGAAGAGATTGCTGGTGGCTCCGCCGCTGTTCGAACCTACGACCTACGCTACGAAGGAATGCAAGGTACCCCCTACTTTATTGATGAATGGCTCACGGGAAAATTAGTTTTCACCAATGGCGATGCTGGAAAGAAAAGCCATTTAATAAAATACAATACACAGACCAAAGAATTATTAATGAAGCGTCCGCAAGGAGATTCTATCGTAGTATTTCCTAATCAGATTACAGCATTTACTATAAATGATGACAGCAAAAATGTGAGTTATCCATTCGTAAAAGTAGAAAATCTTAAAGCCGATGGCGGAACAGTACCAGTTTGCTTTTTGATGGTATTGTATAAAAATAAAACTTCACTACTAAAGTATGTGAGTAAAAGTATTCTGAAAGCCAACTATCAAGGCGGATACAGTGCCGACCGTCGATATGATTCTTATGTCGATAATTCACAATATTTCATTCGCAAGGCCGATAATTCACTGGTGAAAGTAAAAGTCAAGAAAAGCTCAGTTTTGGATGCTTTGGAAGATAAGAAGGCCGAAATAGAAGCCTATATTAAAAAAGAAAACCTTTCATTCAAAAATGATATTGATGTAGCCAAAGTATTGGCTTACTATGATAGCCTGTAGCATTTCTTCTGTTGCTTCGTATCTTTAAAAGTGTCAGATTTCGTTAACACCAACTACGAAATCTGACACTTTTTCTTTTAGATTAGTGATTCTTTTTAGGAAAAAATAAATATTTAGATAAATATCTAAATATTTTTATCCATTTGCTTGCACAATTCATTTTTCTTGCCTAACATTGTATCGTAGTTCAGCGAAACTACAAATGTTCAACTTAAACTTTTACTAAAATGAAACCTCACACACAAGGGGTGCAAGCTACCGCTTTACCCAATCCAACTACGCTCGATGAAATCATTTTCGAGCAACGCAACAAAGATTATGGTGCTTATGAGCTTCGCACCAAATACACTCAAAACCTCAATCGTGCCTTGTGGATTGGCGTCGGTTGTTTTGGGCTAATGCTTCTTACAAACTTTATTTTTGCGAGACAGAAAGAAGAATCTCAATTAATTGTGGTTGAGCATAGTCCCATTAACTTAGATGAACCACTTCCAGAAATTGAGAAACCAAAGGAAGTAGAGCCTCCAAAGCCTGTTGAACAAGTAAAAACCATCACTTTTCTTGTCCCTGAAGTAGTTGAAGAGACAAATAATGAAATGCCTCCACCAGATTATGATGCAATGGAAAATTCAGTTATAAGCGATAAAACACAAGATGGAATTGAAACAGACGAAATTGCAGCTGCCCCTCCTACTGAAGTAAAATCCGTTGAAAAAACAATCGTTGAACTTCCTGAAGAAGATAACACGGCCTTTATAACCGTCGAAGTACAACCATCATTTATGGGTGGAAACAGCGAAATGTACAAGTTCTTAAGCAAAAATCTAAAGTACCCAGCGGCTGCTCAACGTGCCAATATTCAAGGTAAAGTTTTCTTGAGTTTTATCGTTGAAAAAGATGGTAGTATTACCGACATCGAAACTATGAGGGGAATCGGTTTTGGTTGCGATGAAGAAGCCATGCGAGTTGTAAAACTCATGCCAAAATGGATTGCAGGAAAACAAAACGGCAGAAATGTAAGAGTAAAATTTACAATTCCTGTTTTTTTTAGACTTGATGATTAGATATTTGTATAAATA
>NZ_JBMLRC010000219.1:0-7625 GCF_049241225.1 Emticicia sp. | reverse complement strand
TTTTTCCAAAGTAACGGACGAATCGCCAACACACTGCGACCACTTTGGTCTAAGTCTGCTTCGTAGTGAAACGACATTTTCTCTACGCCATCATCAATTTTCCAATGTCCAAAATGCCCAGCACCATTTACTCGTCCACCACCTGAACCCATTACCATTTTGCCACCGCCTTTTAGCATATCACGTCCCATGTTATCAATGTAGGGGCCAGTAACTTTGCGTGAGCGACCCACCACAATATTATAAGTTGAGTTTGCACCGTCGCAGCAAGTGCCATGTGTTCCGAGTAAGTAATACCAACCATCACGATACATTAAAGCTGTAGCTTCGCAGTCGATAGCAATATTTATTTCTTTGTTTCCCTCCATACGTTTACCCGTTTTTGGGTCGAGTTCAATCAAACGAATAAACCCGAAATAAGTGCCATAAGAAACCCATAATCTGCCATCTGTTGGGTCGAGCAATAAACCTGGGTCAATGGCATCGCAGTCTTCTTTTCCATCTGATGATGCTACAACAACTGCTTCGGTATATTTAAAATCAGGCGATTTGGGGTCGAGTGTTTTGTTCCACATTGTCAAAATCTTTCCGCTGTGTCCACCGTTCAAACCGCCACCTGTGGCACCGTACACTACCAAATAACGGTCGCCAATTTTTAAGGCATCGGGGGCAGCACCACCACCAGGTCTTTCACCGCCAGCATTCCACGTCCAGCCATCTTCCGATACCAAACCACCGCCACGAGTGCCAAATGTATAATATTTGCCATCTGATTCCATAATCGTTGATGGGTCGTGGATAAATGGTTTCCCGATTTGAGCATTTACTTCGGTCGATATACACCCGATTGTAAGAGCCAATTTGCCAATATTTTTTATCGTAAATTTCATAGTAAACTAATATTTTAATTCAAGTTTTTAAGCGTAGATAAGCCAAAAGCTTTTACTCGCAAGTGATAGAAAGGTCTTTGATGGGTTGTCCGTTTTCGTCTAAGAATCTGACACAGAAATCGCTCATACCTGGGCCATTGATGATTGCTCCACGCAAAACATTACGCCCTTTATTGAGCGTGAGGCGATTGGAAACTACATCATCCATAACCATACGTCTATCTCCCGAAAGTAGAACTGCTTCTTTGCCATTCAGCCACCACATAGAAGCGGAGTTTGAGCCAACAGCCAAGCGTACATTTTTCATTTCACGAGGGCTGTCAATAACTGTAACGCCCCAAAACAACACGCCGTATACAGGTTTGTAAAGTCCATAGGCAAAGCGGAAAAGTTTCACGTTGTAGTTGGTGCTTTCTAAAGCATGCCAAGTGAGTTCTTGCTCACCTGCTTTTACTTTTTCGCCATCTTTTGGCATTATGGTAAATTGATTCGGAAAATATTCTTTCGTAAAATTTTCACGTAAATAACTATCCGTAAAAACGGTATTGCTTCGATTCGGCTTATTGATTGGTTCAAGCAACATCCAACGTTGGATAAATCCCTCACTATCAGGAAATTTCTGTTTATTGGTAGCTTTTACAAAATAAGGCGAAAGACTCCGAGTTGTATCGGTTTTGGCTGCACTATTATTGGTGCTCGACTTGGCAGAATTACACCCTTGCAAGCTTGCACCTAATAATATCGCAACGCCAGTTGTGAGCAACAATGGTTTGAGATTGAAAATCATAGATTTGTTTTTATTGTTTAAAAAAGAATTGTTACTGAATTTTTATTGAAAACTTATTTTTTTTGTGTCAATTGTACACAATTTTGAATCTTAATTTCTTTTTGAATAATTCAATAATTTATGTCTCACAAAGTAGCCGAGCTGCTTAATATTTGTAGTAAAAATGTTACAAAGTAGTTTAAAGCTACGTAGTAGTGTATTGAAATAAATAAGTATGATATTTCGCTACTACGTAGCTTAGAGCGTTTAGCTGTTTACTACTTCTACAAATATTAAGGTACGCTGTACCTCTTTCTGCGTAATTTCAGTTCAATAAGCTTAGCTGATGTTTGCGTCAGTGTACTTTTCTAATGACTCCTAAAATTCCACTTTGAATTATCACTATTAAAGTCAAATTCAGCCAATGTTGGTGTGCTATCGCCTGAGGAAACCAAAGCTAATTTTTTATTTGAATTTGGTACAACCTTCGGCATGATGCGATACGTACCATCGGTCAATTGGTCGATTCTCCATAATTGTTCGGGTGCCCCAGTAAACTCTGGTACTGTTATGATTTCGGCATTTGCCGTTGCTGCCAAAGCTCGGTTTGTACCTGCTAATACGATTTTGTAATAAGGCCCACCCAAATAGCCAGTCGAATCGGGGGCATCGGTAATTGTCCATTTTTGGTGTGGTCGAGACATATAATCGCCAATGCGTAAGTTGATATTGCCCGTTGGCCAAGTCTTGATTACATCGTCTAATTTCTGTGCCGAAACAGGCTTAATTGGCTCATTATTAGGCTGATTGAATCCACGTGGTGCATTGGCCATTCTCGAAAAATCAACGGCTAATTCTAACGCATATCCACGTCTGACCGATTCGATTTCATAAGTTCCTTCCTTAAACTTTTCTCCCGCCACTGGCCAACCATCTTTCCAAACAACTGGCAAAATCCCCAAAACACTACGCCCACCTTGTTCTAAATCTGCTTCGTAGTGAATCGACATTTTTTCAACGCCCTTTTCCAAAATAATATGTCCAAAATGCCCAGGGCCAATCAACTCGCCACGTGTGGCTACTACCATTTTTCCGCCACCTTCGAGCATACTTCTGCCTACGTTGTCGATGTACGGACCTGTTATTTTTTTCGAGCGACCAACCACCACATTGTAAGTAGAGTTGGCACCGTCGCAGCAACTTCCGTGTGTGGCAAGCAAATAATACCAACCATCACGGTAAACTAAAGTACTTGCCTCGCAAACAATCGCCACATCAACAGGTTTGTTTCCTTTTTTCAATCCGCCAGTCGTTGGGTCTAATTCTATAAGACGAGTGTAGCCAAAATAAGTGCCATAGGTTAGCCAAAGACGGCCAGTTGTTGGGTCTAACATTACCCCTGGGTCGATGGCATCACATTCTTCGTAACCATCCGATGTAGCTACTACTATGGGTTCAGAATATTTAAAATCAGGAGATTTTGGGTCGAGTGTTTTATTCCACATGGTTAGAATCGCTCCTTTATGATTGGGCGAACCACCCGTTGCACCGTAAATTACGAGATAACGGTCGCCAATCTTGATAACATCAGGGGCTGCTCCACCACCGGGTCTTACGCCACCACCGTGCCATGTCCAACCATCGTTTGATATAAGTCCGCCTCCGCCCGTGCCAAAGGTGTAGTATTTTCCCTCACACTCGGTAACGGTTGATGGGTCATGAATAAAAGGTTTACCTACTTGTGCGATTGATGTTTGAAGAGTGAAAAACGCCAATAGACAATGTATGATGAGTATATGATTTTTTTTCATTTGAATGTTAAGTTTAATGACGAATTATCCGAATGACGAGTATTGAATAACTAACTGATTATCATTGAGTTACAGTATTTCAACCATCGAATAATTACTAATACTTACTAAGGTAAAATAGAGTTAATAAATAGATTTTCAACTCTATAAATTATTCATAGCTGACAGTAAAATTCTTGATAGGCTTTCCTTTTTCATCTACGAAACGAACGGCGAAATTTGCCATACCAGGCCCATTAATTACTGCTCCTCGAATAATATTTTTACCTTTTTTCAAAGTCAGACGTTGCGAAGTTACGTTATCGGCAATCATATCTCTATCGCCCGAGAGCGTCAATACTTCTTGTCCATTTAGCCACCACATACTTCCCGAATTACATCCTGCCGTCATTCGTACGTTTTGCATTTCTTCGGGGCTATTAACGACCGTAACGAGCCAAACCAAAATTCCGTAGCGGGGTTTGTTGAGGGCATACGTAAAGTGAAATAAATTAAAATTGAATTGTTTGCAGTCAAGAGCGTGCCATTTGAGTTCTTGGTCGCCTATTTTTTCAGTTCCACCATTTTTTGGAACGATGTTATAATCATTTGAGAAATTATCAGCCGCAAAATTGGTTTTCAGAAAACTATCCATGATAACGTTATTACGAGCAATGTTTTTTTTCACTGGCTCTAAAACAAGCCAACGCTGAATAAACCCCTTTGCATCTGGTGCTTTTGGAGCAGGAGAAGAATGGTTGAAATGCTTAGTTAATGTATGTGTTGTATCTCCTTTAATGGGAATCGGAGGCAGCGAGGGTCTTGGAGGCCCCTGGGCAAAAACGGATATGCCATCTATTTGTAGCACTGACAAAGCTACAAAAACAAGCAGTGGCAAAAGTGAATTAGCTTTTCTGTTCATAGTAATTTTTGGTAAAGGTTATGGTTGAATTAGAGAAAAGTTGGTAGGTATGGCTCGTAGTATGAATCAGAAATAAAAACCTCAAATATGAATCGAACCATATTTGAGGTTTTAGTGTGTAAGTTATTTATTATCAAGGCTTAACTCGTTTTAACTTCATTTCGCCACGCTCGTTTTTTGTCACGATTTCATCTTCGTTGATGAGTTCGCCTGTGTTGTTGATGGTCATATCATTAAACGATATGCTGTAAGAAAATTTCTTACCTTCAACTTTACCGTTTTCGATTTTGGTTTCGCCAAATTGGGTTTTCCAAGTTCCCGTGAGTTTGTCGCCTTCTACTTTGAATGTGTATTCAATCTCAAATGTACCGTTTGGAGTTTCACGAGTTCCTTTCCAATTTCCATCAATCGGATTGGTTTGTGCAAAGGCTGCTACGCCACATAGCACAAAAAATAAAACAAAAAGCTTTTTCATGGTTTGCATAGAATTTTGGTTAAATAGTTAAGAAAGGTTTGAATATTATTTTAGGCCAACTACCTTGAAATAGGCTGGTTTTGGCTGATTATTTCTATCGAAAAGTAATGGATAGCTGGTGCGTCCACGTACTGGCCAGTTATTCAACCAACTATCACCATCGTTTACTCCCCAAAAGGTTACTCTCGTAACTTTATCTTTGTGTTTCAAGAATAACTTAAAAAGAGCTTCGTAGTCGTCAGCCAATTGTTTTTGTACATTTTCTGGTAAACCATTGGCATAAGGATTCATTTCTGGACTATTGGCCATTCGTTGGCTTACGTCAGCTCCTTGGAAATTTCTTGGTAAAACCTCAATATCTAACTCGGTAAACATCACTTTTAATCCAAGTGCCGAATATTCAAGAATACTCTCTTCGATGTCTTTCAACGGAATTTTGCCCACGTGCCAGTGTCCTTGAATACCCACGCCATCAATTCTTGCACCTGATTCTTGAATTTTTTTGATTAGTTTGATACAGCCAGCACGTTTGGCAGGTTGCTCATTGTTATAATCATTGTAATATAATTCAGTGTTAGGCGATGCCTCTTGTGCCAACTTGAAAGCATCTGCAAGGTATCCTTCGCCCAAGTGTTTTAAGAAAACCGAATTACGAAGAGTTCCGTCTTCGTTTAGTGCTTCATTGACTACATCCCATGAAAAAACTTTTCCTTTGTAGCGACCAGCAACGGTTTTGATGTGGTCAGTGAAGAACGTACGGATAGAATCACTACTCTTGATTCCTCTGATAAAATTAGGCAATTGGCTATGCCAAATAAGCGTATGCCCATTGATTTTGATATTATTCTTTTTACCATATTCAACCAATTTATCGGCCATGGTGAAATCGTAGGTATCCCATTTTGGGTGAATCAAAGCCGATTTCATGATATTTTCTGGGGTGGCGGCATTAAATTGTTTTTTGATGAGGTCGTTTACGGTAGCATCTTTTTCGTCGATTTGAGAGTTATTCAGAGCCGTTCCAATCAAAAAATCCTTTTTGAAAGCATCTTTCAAGGCTTTTGGATTATCGTTTGTTATTTGAAACGTAAAACTTGAAAATAAAACAACGCCTATACTAAACGCTGATAAAACTTTGGTTTTCATAATATAATTTGTGACTAAAATGTGACAATTTGTGTTTGATTAGATAAAATCTAACGTCCATAAAGCACAGACGTTAGACCAGTATGAAACAAAACTAAAATTTATTTACCTAATCCGTTAATCTCTCCTATTTGAAGATGAGGTGCCCGCGAATGAGCTCTCATGTTCTAATTGATCCTAAATAAAAACATTTGTTATTTGAAAAGTACAATTTTGTTGATTTTCAAACCTCAATCATTTTTGTATTTATCAGCTAATCTATATGCGGAAATTCTAATTACAAACAAAAAGTGTCAAAATGACACGTATAATAAAACATCAACAATCGGTTACGTTTACGATAGGTCATTTGTCGAATAAATTATAGAAATATTATTTGCTTTTTGGTTTATTTAACCGACAAAGCTGTGCTTTTTTTCTCGGAATTCTGGATTATAGATTCATGGAATCTAAGAATAGTACAAAAAATAGCAGTTTTGAGAGAAGATTAGAATAAAAAAAGGGTTAGCAGATTCTGCTAACCTTTTCAATAACTCATTCAACGAAATTTCTCAATGTTCCAATATTATCAATCGAGATATTTATTACATCGTTTTTTGCCAATGTAAAGTCATCAGGTGGTACAATTCCTGTTCCTGTCATCAAAAAAGTACCGTATTTGAACGTACATTCATACGTAAGATATTCGACGAGTTCGGGAAACTCACGTTTCATTTGACTAAGTTTGGTGGCTTGCTCGAAAACTGTGTTTCCTGCTCTCACAATTTGAAGTTTGATTTCGGTTTCTTTCGAAATCGGCTCCTCGGTTACTAAAATGCAAGGCCCGATAGCAGCACTTTTATCATACGATTTTGCCTGTGGCAGATACAAGGGGTTTTCGCCTTCAATATCACGTGAACTCATGTCGTTTCCTACCGTGTAGCCCGCAATTTGTCCACTTGAATTGACAAAAAGTGTCAGTTCGGGTTCGGGAACATTCCATTTCGAATCACGTCTGATTTTTACACCCTCGCCATGCCCAACGGTTCGGCCAGCGGTTGCCTTAAAAAATATTTCTGGACGCACGGCATCATAAACTCTATCATAAAAATCGCCGCCGCCTGCATCTTTCGACTCTTCCATGCGGGCGTTTTTACTTCTCAAATAGGTCACGCCCGAAGCCCACACTTCTTGCGAAACAATTGGTGCTAAAATAATAGCTTCTAAATCGGGCTTTTCTTCTACTTGCTTTGTTTCAATGGCTCGTTTCAGAAATTGAAAAAGATTTGGCTGATTGACAAGTACATCGAAATCTACTTCTTTGAATGAATAAAAATTGTTGTTGAGTTCTACAAAAACACCAAGTGTTGTATGATAAATTTTCATTAATATTGATTGGTTTTAAGCAAAATAGAGATATTAAGTCAACAGGAACAAAAGTTGTATTTTTACCGTAATACCTACACCTAGCATTGATCTTTGCTTGTACTGCTGGTTATTTGACCGCTAATTTGTGGTGACTGTGCAAAAGTACTCAACAGGCTAAGGGATACAGCATTCATGCTACCAATCTAAGCCACAATTTTAGGTCTTTTGATTGGTAATTTTGTTTCATGTTTCATCGAGTTTTTGTTTGAAAAATTTTAATAAAATTAGG